>NZ_CP011027.1 GCF_000238395.3 Pseudoalteromonas arctica A 37-1-2 | reverse complement strand
TAGGTAAAATATAACTTGAGGAATATTTTTATCGTTATTTTAAAAATGACTATTGAAATACAAGCTCCCCTCATCATCGAAATATAAGCTAATTAGAGAGTATATTTTAATGTCTAATATGTGTAATCTAGTAAAAACACCAAGAATATGTCATCAACTAGCAAATACAGTCTCGACATTGGAAGAAGAAATGAGTATCGATGAGAAAAAGAAAGTAGTTTCAAGGGATTCTCTTCCTAAACACATAAAAAAGAGCCATCAGATAGTATTTAGTCGCCAAGATTTATCTGCCCGTGAAGCAGATATATTTGCACTCATGATTGCAACTATGAAAGAAAGTGATTGGGTTGGAACAACCCCTAAATACGAGTTTTCAGCATCTCAGCTCTCCAATTGGCTCAATATAGCGCCAAAACATATAGCGACATACCTTAACCCTGTAGCTATGCGGCTATCACGATATAGCGTTGGTATAAAAACTGAAGATGGTAATGGTGAAATTGAATTTGACTATAAACCAATATTTAAAAATATAAGCTATAAAAACCGCACATTTACAATGATACCTAATGATCTTCTGAAGTCTGAGTTTATAGAGTATAAGCAAGGATTTGCGCTGATCAATACCACAAGCTTTTTATGCATAAAACAGGAATACGCAAAGCGACTCTATGAAATACTTAGTAGGTTTAAAGAGCCCGGCTACGAAATGCACTTGATTAAGCTTGATGAACTAAAAGGTTTATTTGGTCTATATGATGAAAAAGGGAATTTAAAATCAGATAAATTATCTTTTAAAAATAATGGGGTTTTTATGCAGAGATGCATTAGAAGCAGCATTGATATTCTCAAGGCCAATCCTACAACAAATAAAGAGCTATTATTTTATGAAAGTGCTAATGGTGAAGTTGGCTACGAATTAAAAAAACAAGGCAACAAAATCATAGCTATCAAATTCCTTATGAGTTGGATAACAAAAGGCAATATTGAGGAATTTAATGAACGCGATGCTATTACAACTATTAAAAAGCTAGAGCTTAAAAGGCAGCAATTAAAGTCTGAAGGCAATGGTAAAAAATTATCAACTGCAGAACTTAAACTGTTACTTTCTGCATACAATTACACTGGTAATGAGAAGCTATCTAATAAAATAGCTACAACCTTGATTGAAAGGCGTAATAACCGCGCAGAACAAGCATCCAGCAAAGAAGAAATAGATATTGCGAATAAACTGACTATAGATAATTTAGATATTCCATATTAAAAAGCATATTACATATTTTTGGTATGTGCTCTCAATAACACCAAAAATATGTAATGTAGCTCATATAAAATATGCTCACGTAGACCTATTTTTAATAACTTCCCATAAAATACGACGAATATAGCCCTACAAATAAATAAAACACCAAAAATATGTTGCGTACATGCAAAGATATAACCCCTAACACCAAAAATATGTTGCATACCTACAAAAATATAATCCCTCAACACCAAAAATATGTTACGTACATACAAAGATACAAGCTCTCAACACCAAAAATATGTTACGTACATACAAAGATACAAGCTCTCAACACCAAAAATATGTTACGTACATACAAAGATACAAGCTCTCAACACCAAGAATATGTTACGCATATACACAAATACAAACTTTCAACCTCAGAATTGTGTTAAATATATTAAAAAAGAGCTTAATCTATCATTTTGCATGCTAGCAATGAGGCATATACTATAAAAATAGTGTATGTCGTCAGAACCTTATTCTAAAAAAGAACACCAAATATATGTAATCTAAACACCAAATATATGTAATCTAAACACCAAATATATGATCCGAAACACCAAATATATGATCTAAAACACCAAATATATGATCTAAAACACCAAATATATGATCTGCTACCATCTTTTTATCTTTTAATAACAATAACTTACAGACGCCTATAGTTCTTATAGATCTTATAGTTTTAATAGATTTAATAGAATTAATAGGTACTGTGGATATGTGAATAAGTTAATGACGATTCTAACGAGTTAATTGGATCAACATCTTACTAACTCATTGGTGAAATAGTTAATAATCAAGACTAATTACTCTATTAAGCTACTATTAAAAAGAATTAAGCTTTAAAAACACTATGGAGTAACTAAATATCTGATCTTTGAAGCACCCCTTGATAAATCAAGGGGATTCTTGTCGTCAACGGTTTAAGCATTGTGATACTAGATCACTTTAGACTTCTAAAACCTCTTACAAGCATTTAATGTGTCGGTACTACCTACCGCCACAAATTATTCAAGCTATTAGCCTTAATCCCTCATTATGGATATTAATAGCTGCATTATGATCTCTATCGTGGATAGCTCCACATTCACAAGACCACGTTCTTATCGCTAATGACCATTTACCAGAATGCAGCGAACCACACTCATTACACATTTTACTTGATGTAAACCACTGGCTAATAGCTGACACTTTAGGGCCATACCAATCGGCTTTATATTCTAACTGTCTTACTATTTCACCAAAATTAGCATCGTGGATATGCTTAGATAGCTTACGGTTCTTAACCATGTTTTTGACTTTCAATGACTCGATACCTATCACTTGGTTCTCGTTTACAAGTTTCGTTGTCATTTTTTGGGTAAAGTCTTTGCATGAGTTTGCTATCTTTTCGTGAATTCGAGCAACAACACGTTTTTGCTTGTTGAAGTTGTTGGAGCCTTTTTTCTTCTTGGCTAGTTTACGTTGTGCTTTGGCTAGCTTGCTAGCGTACTTGTTTGTTAATCGTGGATTATTGAACTTAGTGCCATCCGAACAGATAACAAGATCTTTAATGCCAACGTCTACGCCTACCGTTTTATTCGCTACTGGTCGTTTTTTAATATCTTCTTTAACTAAGATACTAATGAAGTACTTACCTGATTTAGTTTTAGATACAGTCAGCGAACTAGGCTTACCAGTAAATGAGCGTGACCACTTAATTTTTAATGGCTGCTTCATCTTAGCAAGTGTTAACGATTGCTTATCAGCCTCCCACTTAAAGCCGTTACTCATATAGCTTACTGATTGATTACCATGTTTATTTTTAAACTTAGGGTAGCCAAAGCCAGACTTAAAGAATGATTTGAAGCCTTTATCTAGGTGCTTTAATGCTTGCTGCAATGGCACATTTGAAACATCTTTCAACCATGCAAAACCAGGGTTCTTTTTAAGCTGAGTGAGGTTTTTACTCCAATCGTTATAATTGGTTTTATTACCTAAGTCGTATTGCTCTTTAGAGTAACCAAGTGCTGAATTATAAGCGAAACGAACACAGCCAATGTATGAGTAAGCATTAGCGCCTGTTCATTATTTGGGTAAACTCTGTATTTGTATGCTATTAAAACCACTTTGTCTTACTCCTTGCTTTTTCTTATTATATATACCTAAGTATGACGATCAATTATTGGTCCATTATAATTATGACGCATAAGAATGAGGCAGAAGTAAGAAAAGGTCGGCACTGTGTTAGCGCATTACATGCACATTTAGTATTCGTGACAAAATACAGGCGCAAGGTGTTTAATTATGTAATTTTAAATCGGCTAGAGGCGATACTATTAGGTGTGTGTAAAGATTTTGAAGTTGATTTAGTCGAATTGAACGGTGAGCAAGATCACGTTCATTTGTTAATTGAATACCCTCCTATCGCTTAAAGGTGTTAGCTCAAGACTAATGAGGAAAGAGTTTACAGAAATACACCGCAACTTATGGAACGGTGCGCTTTGGTCGCCTAGCTACTTTGCTGGATCTTGCGGTGGCGCGTCATTGGACGTATTAACAGCCTATATAGAACAACAAAATAGACCTAAGAAATGTTAATGCTACGCATTAAAGACTTACATCCCCGACATAAATGACGGGGTTTTTCATCAGGAACGATAAAGCACTTTGCTGGCAATACTCAGTGATAGTTAAATTGCTAGCTTGCTACTCTTCTATAATACTACGCCAGTACTCAAGGCTACGTGTTTTCCTCATGTAAAGCTGGAGAAAGATTAATAGCTTTAACTGATTATTAGCAGGTGCCCTTTATTAGACGCTTATGGTAGTTATTACCTATTCATAAAGGCCTTTGAAAGGTCCTTTAAAAGACTAAAAACCAATCAAATATTTAACTTGAACAGGCAAGTATATATTTAGGTCTCTAAAGAGACCATTTAAGTTTTATTTTTAAACGCTACTTTTATTTTGGATAAATATCTCACTACCAAGTCACAATCCCAGATAAATAGGAAATGCTCCAATTAATCCCTGTAATAGCTATGTATGAGCTATTTTTGCGGAAATATGCATTACAATCCCAGAAATAAAGGGAATGCTCCTACCAATCCTCTGTAATAGCTATGTATGAGCTATTTTAGTGGAAATACGCATCACAATCCCAGAAATACAGGGAGTTCTCTTATCAATCCCCTGTAATAGTTATGTATAAGCTGCCTTCGTGGAAATATGCATCACAATCCCAGATAGATAGTTATTTGGGAAGTGATTGGAAAGTTCCATGGGGTTTATTCTAAGTAATGAGGCAGAGTATTTTCCCCATTTAATGATAGAAGTTCTGCAGATGAGAGGTTTTGTTTACTAACGAAATACTTGAAAGCAAGTCGTCAACAAAGAAGGGCGTTTCGATAGTACAATTATCAAATCGGTACGGATGTGAAATCCCTAATAAGAAAACTTTTTATCAACTTTTTGCCGTAAAACACCGTTCCTTTAGGTCGGTGATATAAGGCAATAGTCGCGAAGCGACTAAGTGGGTTGTTCCTTTTTGATTGACTGTATATAATAACAGTATGATTATTCGCAAAGCTTATAAATTTCGTTTAAAAACAACACCCGATATTAACGCTAAAATGGTGCAATATGCGGGAAATTGTCGATTCTTGTGGAATAAAGCCTTAGCGATTAACTTATTTAAGTTACAGAATGAACAAAAAATTTGCTACTACCAAGAGTTGGATTTCTTTTCCAAACTTTGGAAAAAAAGCGAGGAGTATGGCTTTTTAACACTATCGCCCGCACAAACTATCCAACAAACATTAAAACAGCTTGAACGCGCCTTTAAAGACGCATTCGATAAAAACCAACCACTCAAACGGGTGCCTACTTTTAAGAAAAAAGGAGAGGTGAATAGCTTTAGTTTTCCACAAGGCTTTAAAATCGACAAGAATGGGAAACGTATTTTTTTACCTAAAATCGGTTGGGTTAATGTTAGAAAAAGCCAAACTATTTTAGGAAAAGCTAAAAACGTCACTGTTTCACAAAAAGGAAAGCACTGGTTTGTTTCAATCCAAGTTGAACAAGAAGTAGCACCACCTAAGCACCCATCAAACGCCATAATTGGCGGAGATTTAGGCGTGAAACGCCTAATTACCTTTTCTGATGGCAGTTTTGTGGAGCCGATAGATACCAGTAAACAGACAATCAGGATCAAACGATTACAGAAGCAACTTGCTAGAAAAGTGAAATTTTCAAGTAACTGGAAAAAATTAAAAGCAAAGATCACAACATTTCATACGAAAGTTGCCAATATTCGTCATGACAAATTACATAAGATCTCAACACAGTTGAGCAAAAGCCACGCAATCATCGTACTAGAAGATCTTAAAATTAGAAATATGACGAAAAACAGCAAAGGCAACAGTGAGCAGCATGGAAAAATGGTGAAACAAAAATCTGGCTTAAACCGCGTCATTCTCAATCAAGGATGGGGAATGTTTAAAGAGATGCTGAAATATAAGCAGGATTGGCTCGGCGGTCAGGTTATTTTTGTTGATCCGAAACATACCAGTCAAACGTGTCCAGCGTGTGGCCATCAATCAAAAGATAACCGATTAACGCAGTCTAAGTTTGAATGTGCGAAGTGCGGTTATCAAGATAATGCGGATCATGTTGGCGCATTAAATATTTTAGCGCGAGGTCATCGCGTTCTAGCCTGTGGAGAGATTGACATTAGTCAGCTTGTTGAAGCAGGAACTTGCCTTATGAGTGATCATAAGGCCCCGATGGTTTTAAACTAATCGGAATCCCCCTCCTTTCCTGAACTTGTTCAGGCGCTTAGCGAGGTGGGGGAGGATGTCAAAAGAGGGTTGCTCAATGCTGGCACAAACTAGCGATAAAAACCTTTACCCCAATCAAACTTAGATTACGAAGAAGTAAGTTGCGGGCTGGTGACTTCTTTGGCCAGCTTTTGTGATGTCAGGATAGATAGCGCTTTAACTAGTTTTTAAAAGCGCTACCTACGGCCCACCACCTAAACCCTATAGTTGGTTGCATCGGTTTTCCCAGATAGAGCCGGAATAACCCCCTGAAAACACCTAAATACAGGGAAATAAATCAAATTCCAACCTAAGTCATTGATCTATAACTAGAGGTTTACTGCATCGGTTTTCCGAAGAAATCCCAGATAAACTCTCTTTCAAGCCTAAGAGAAGCAGAGCTTAAAGCACAAAATAAACCTAAGCCATTGTTTTATAACTATAGGTTTGTTGCATCGGTTTAAAGCAGGGTATATAGGTTTGCTGCATCGGTTTGAGTGATTGACAATGGTGAACAAGGATTGATACATCAGAACATACGTCAAATGGATAAAAAACAGTCTAATATCACAACTTATTTCATAAAATACAAAAATCACCTGTGAGCAACTGAGGTAAATAGACCGAAAAACCCTATAGGTTTAGTGCATCGGTTTAAGAAAAATAGTGAAAACTCCGATATTACAATCATAAACGCACGAGGAGGCGTTTGTAACTGTGCGTTCTTAGTTCTTCTTACTACCCACATAAACTGTGTTGATATGAGACACATGATCATTACATAATCTTTGCCCCTTAATCTTAATGTGTATATTATCTCAACTAATAAAACAAAAGGATTAGCTATTTAGTTATTAACTAACACGGCTTGGCAGGGAATAGTATGTCGTTACCAGATTACCAATCATTCATGACTCCATTACTGCAGTGCTTAGCTAACGGTAAAACCGTCAAGCTTAAAGACATTGAAGCAAGCGTTTATCAAAACCTCGGTTTATCAGTAGAGCAGCTTAAGCTACGTATACCTAGTGGTAAACAAACCTATGCCTACCATCGCTTGCAATGGGCTAAAACATACTTAGTTAAAGCAGGGTTAATTGAGCAACCTAAAAGAGCCTTTTGTACCATTACGAGCAAAGGTTTATCTGCGTTAGCAACAGGTGAACAAATCAATAACCAGTATTTAAGCCAATATCCTGAGTTTTTAGATTTTAAAACCCGTACTAAAGATACTAGCGACTCACTAGACGAAAACACCACTAGCTTAGTAAATAGCAACTCACACAAAACACCCGAAGAGCTTATAGAAGCAGCGGTAGATACACTCAACACTAACTTAAGCGACGAAATACTACAGGCCGTGCTGTCAGCCTCCCCAGCCTTCTTTGAAAACCTTGTAGTCGATTTAATGCTAGCCATGGGGTACGGTGGCTCTCGCAAAGATGCAGGGCAAGCTACTCAGTATACTCAAGATGGTGGCATTGATGGCGTAATAAAAGAAGATAAACTCGGCCTCGAAATGATATATTTACAGGCTAAGCGCTACACCAATAAAACAGTGGGTAGAGCAGACATACAAGCCTTTGCGGGCGCACTTGATATGCACCGCGCTAAAAAGGGCGTATTCATCACCACCAGCGGCTTTAGTAAAGATGCACTGGAATATGTAGGCTTAATAGAAAAGCGCATAGTGCTTGTAGATGGTAAACAACTTACAGAGCTAATGCTTACTCATAACTTAGGCGTTAGCACCAAACAAGTATTTGAAGTAAAAGCGCTCGATAGCGATTACTTTTTAGAAGATTAACACGCACGTGCAGTGCGTATGTAGAAGCTCTACACAACTAATTAAGAGATTAGATTAATGGTTCAACAACACCAACAAGAATTAAAAAAGCAGCTTTGGAATATTGCTAACAGCTTGCGTGGCAATATGTCGGCTGATGACTTTCGTGATTACATACTTGGGCTTATTTTTTATAAATACCTGTCAGATAAGCTCAATACCTATGCTGATCAGCTACTAAGTGAAGACGGTATTGTATTTGCTAAAATTGACGAAACTACAGCAGAGGGACAAGAGTACTTAGAGGCAGTAAAAGAAGAGGCGCTTGATAAGTTAGGCTACTTTTTAAAGCCTGCAGAGCTTTTTCATGTACTTGCTGAGCGCGGTGCTAACGATAAGTTTATTTTAGACGATGTAACCAACGTACTTAACCATATTGAACAAAGCACCATGGGCGCAGACAGCGCCGACGATTTTAACGGCTTGTTTGACGAGCTAGATCTAACCTCTAACAAGCTAGGTAAAACACCCGATGCGCGTAACAAGTTAATAGCCAAAGTATTAGAGCACCTTGATAACATCGACTTTCACCTAGAAAGTAGCGAAATAGACATACTTGGCGATGCGTACGAATACCTTATTGGTATGTTTGCTAGTGGCGCGGGTAAAAAAGCAGGTGAGTTTTATACGCCGCAAATGGTATCTAAGTTACTAGCAAAATTAGTAACCTTAAATAACCCGCATATTAAATCGGTTTACGACCCTACGTGTGGCTCTGGCTCATTGTTACTACGTGTTGCTAAAGAGGCTAATAATCCTGATTTAAAATTTTACGGCCAAGAACAAAACCCAAGTACGTATAACCTAGCGCGTATGAACATGATTATGCACGACGTGCATTACACCAAATTCGACATTCAAAACGACGACACGCTAGAAGTACCCGCACACCTTGAGCAACGCTTTAGTGCCGTAGTCGCTAACCCGCCATTTTCGGCTGATTGGTCTGCCAACCCACTACACATGAATAACGAGCGCTTTGCCGACTACGGTAAGCTGGCACCAAAAGGCAAGGCCGACTTTGCTTTTGTACAACACATGATCCACCAGCTTGACGAAAGCGGCACAATGGCGGTGGTATTACCGCACGGCGTGTTGTTTCGTGGTGCTGCCGAAGGGCATATACGCAAACACCTCATTAAAGAAAAAAACTACCTTGATATGGTAATAGGCTTACCTGCTAATATCTTTTTTGGCACGTCTATTCCTACCTGTGTATTGGTACTAAACAAACACCGTAAAGCCGACGACAACGTATTGTTTATAGATGCCAGCAATCACTTTGAAAAAGGCACTAACAACAACGTAATGCGTGAGGAAGACTTACAACGAATTTTAGATGTTGTAAGCAAGCGCGGTTTCATTGATAAATATGCTTTTACGGCCACTCAAGCCGATTTAGCAGAGAACGACTACAACCTGAATATTCCGCGCTACGTAGACACCTTTGAAGATGAAGCGCTTGTTGATTTGAGTGAAGTTGCAAAGCAGTTGCTTGCAAATGATAAAGCGATGCTTGAAACAGATAAAACAATTGCAGGTTTTTGTGATGAATTAGGTATTGAAGTGCCATTTGAGGTGTGTGAATGATACCGGCATTAAGGTTTAGCAAATTTAAATCTGAGTATTTACCTAAAATTATTGATGAAATCGCAAAAGTTACTTCCGGTGGGACACCTAGTAGGGCGAAAGCTGATTATTGGAATGGTCATATTCCTTGGGTCACAACTTCACAAATAAATTTTAAAGATATTACAGCGGCAGATGAGTACATTACAGATTTAGGCTTAAAAAAAAGTTCTGCAAAATTATTTCCAAAGGGAACCATACTACTTGCATTATATGGACAGGGGATAACCAGAGGCAGAGTCTCAGTTTTAGAAATAGAAGCTACAACAAACCAAGCATGCGCGGCTATTATTTTGGAGTCAGAAGATGTAAATACAAGATTTACTTTTTACTATTTACAATCTAAGTATGAAGACATCCGAAATCTAGCAAATGATGGTGGACAAAAAAATCTAAGCGGTGGGTTAGTTAAAAGCCTCTCAGTGGTGTTACCTTCAGATGTTATGGAACAAGCTGAGGTTGCTGACTTCCTCACTTCCGTAGACAATAAAATCAGCCAGCTCATTGAAAAGCATTGCTTATTAAAAGACTATAAAAAAGGCGTAATGCAACAGATTTTTAGCCAACAAATCCGCTTTAAAGACGATGATGGAAACACTTTTCCTGAGTGGAATACACATGAATTAGCTATGCTTTCTGAATCAGGTATTTCTAATGGAGTTTTTAATGACCCTAAAAAGGTAGGAAAAGGCTTCCGATTGATTAATGTTAAAGATATGTATAAAGGTGATTCAATTGAATATTCTGAATTGACTCTTTTGGATCTAGAGCCAAAACTATTTGAAAAAAACAAAGTGAAATACGGAGATATATTTTTCACTCGATCATCAATCGTTCCCACAGGAATTGCTTTTAGTAATGTTAATTTATCTGAGAAAGAAGATATAACCTTTGATGGACATTTAATGAAAATAAGCCCTAATAAGAAGCTTGTTGATCCTCTTTTTCTTGCATATTACCTCAGAAGTTACGCTCCACGTAAAGCATTAGTTTCTCGAGGTAAGCAAAGCACTATGACTACTATTGCTCAAGATGATATTAAAGATATTAAATTAAATATACCGGCCTTAAAGGAACAGCAAAAAATAGCGCAATTCTTACAATCGCTCGATAAAAAAATAAACGCTGTTAACGAACAAATAGAACAAACGAAGCTATTTAAAAAAGGCTTACTACAGCAAATGTTTGTGTGAGAAACAATGACTAATAAAATTAACGACAACCCAATAGCGAATATTATTGATATTCAAACTTTGCAAGAAAGCGTAGAGGTTGAGTGCAAGCTGGCTGGTGGCCGCGACGGCCATGGCGCAGTGCCTAACGATATGTGGGAAACCTATAGTGCATTTGCTAATACCCGTGGTGGCTTAATTTTATTGGGCATTAAAGAGAAAAAAGGCACGTTTACAGTTGAGGGTATAACAAACCCAGCGCCGCTAATTAAGAATATTTGGGATACAGTAAATAATCCCAATAAAGTGAGTGTTAATTTACTTAGCGAAAGCGACGTGCGCGTTGAAACACTTGAAGGCAAGTCGGTTATTGCGATTACTGTACCACGCGCTCCGCGGCAAAGTCGCCCTGTATTTATAAATGCAAACCCACTTAATGGGACCTATCAGCGCCGTTATGAGGCCGATCAAAAGAGTTTGCCACCGGCAGTAAATAAAATACTGGCAGAGCAAGAAGAAGTGCGCGACAACCGCATTTTAGAACACTTTACCTTAGACGACATAGACCCCGAAAGCCTGCGCATTTATAGGCAGATGTTTGTTGATGCCAAGCCACAACACCCTTTTTTAGAAGTAAGCGATCAAGAGTTTTTGCGTTCAATACGTGGCTGGCAAAAAGACCGCGCAACAGGCAAAGCAGGCTTAACCCTTGCAGGCCTGGTAATGTTTGGTAAGTGGGATGCGATTCAAGACGCACTACCAAGTTTTGCACTCGATTATCAAGAAAAAGACGACAGTACACACCGCTGGATAGACCGAATTTATACCGATGGTTCTTGGTCGGGAAATGCTTTTGACTTTTATCGTAAGGTTTACCGTAAGCTCACGGTAGATTTAAAAGTAGGCTTTAACCTAACCGATGGCGGGCAACGGCAAGATACAACCCCAGCGCATGAGGCTATTCGTGAAGCACTTGTTAATACACTCGCACATGCAGACTTTAGTACCGAAAGTAATATTTTAATTGAAAAACACCCTGACTTTATCGGCTTTAGAAATGCAGGGCTTATGCGAGTGCCTGTACATGAAGCTAAAGCAGGCGGTAATAGCCAGTGCCGTAATCCCGCTATTCATCAAATGTTTTTAAATATTGGTTTGAGCGAAAAAGCAGGCTCGGGTATTCCTAAAATATACAGTAATTGTAAAGCGCAAAACTGGCAGCCCCCACATCTATACGAAAAAGACGAGTTAAACCAAACCTTATTAGAGCTGCGTATGGTAAACATGGTATCGCCAGAGTTACACCAACGCCTAATTGAAACGTATGGTGAAGGTTATAACAAACTAAGCGAGCTAAAACGCACCATTTTAATGACCGCTATCACTGAGTCATGGTTTAACCACGAGCGTATTTGTTCGCTCACTTCAGAGCATACGAGAGAAGTGACACTTGCGTTAAGCCAGTTAGTTAATGCAGGGTACTTGGAGTCGGCAGGCCAGCACCGAGGCAAGATATATCATTTAAAAGGGATAGAAGTGCCAACGCCAGACAATGAGGCTGGTAGAAACATTAGCTTTGTATTATCACCTACTCAGGCAGCGTTGCCCTTGATTGGTAGTAAAACAATTAATGAAGTGCCGGACTTAACAGAGCCAATGCCGGAGCTTAACCCGCCAGTGCCGGAGTTAGTGCCGGAGCTCAATCCGCCAGTGCCGGAGTTCGATTTAAGTGCTTCTAACCTTTGGCTTGAACTCAAAGAAATAGCATCGTCTATTGCCAAAAATTCAGGACGTAAACAAAAGCCTGATGTACAAAAAGCGATAATTGATTTATGTACTAAGTCGGCTCCTAATTGCTTAAGGCTTAGCGATATAGCGCAGTTGCTTAACATGAATACTGATACATTGAGAAAGCATTACTTACGTGAGATGGTTAAAGAGCAGGTATTATTTTTGGCCTACCCAACAATACCGAATCACCCTGAGCAGGGTTATAAGTTACACAAAGATTAGCAACAAGCTATGAATGTATTGCATAAGGCTAGTACCAAGGAATTGTAGATATAATGACTTACCAAAGTGAACAACAATTAGAAGATGACTTAATTGCACAGCTTAGCGAGCAAGGCTTTACGCGCGTAGTTTTAAAGGACAACGCCGCTCTTGAGGCTAACCTTAAACACCAGCTAGAAAAAGTGAATAACTGTAAGCTGAGTGATACTGAGTTTACACAAATACTAGGTAAGCTTGGTAAAGGGAATATATTTGCTAAAGCCAAAATATTGCGCGACCAGCTTGATGTAGCACTTGATAACGGCGATAGCAGGCACTTAACCTTGTTGTTTGATGAGCCGAAGCAAAACAGCTTCCAGGTAGCGCAACAAATAACGATAAAGGGCACGTATACTAACCGATACGATGTAACGCTATTGGTTAATGGCTTGCCGCTGGTACAAATAGAGCTAAAGCGCCGTGGTATTGAACTAAAAGAAGCGTTTAACCAGATTAAGCGTTATCAAAAGCATTCGTTTCATGCCAACCATGGTTTGTTTAACTATGTGCAGCTGTTTGTAATGTCGAATGGGGTTAATAGCCAGTACTTTTCTAACAACAGTGAAATGTCGGCTAAGCAAACCTTTGACTGGACTGATAATGAAAATAATAAAATAAGCCAGTTACATGACTTTGCCGAAGCATTTTTAACGCCTTCGCACTTAACGCATATGCTAACCAAGTACATAGTGCTTAATGAAACAGGTAAGTACTTAATGGTGCTTAGGCCGTACCAGTTTTATGCAGTAGAAGCGATTGTAGAGCAAGTTAAAACCACAACTGATAATGGCTATATTTGGCATACAACGGGCTCGGGTAAAACGTTAACCTCGTTTAAAGCGGCGCAAATTATGACCTCGCTGAGTGAGGTTGATAAAGTAGTATTTGTAGTAGACCGTAAAGACCTAGACTACCAAACAGCGCTTGAGTTTAATGCGTTTGTAAAAGGCTCTGTAGACAGCACCGACAACACCAGCATGTTGTTCCACCAGCTGTTAGATAAGCCTATGAAAGGCAAAAAGGTTAATCAAAATCGTAATACTAAGCTGGTGGTAACTACACTACAAAAGCTTAATAACGTGGTGACTAAACAGCGCTATTTAAAAGAAATGCAAAGCCTGCAGGATAAGCGCATTGTGTTTATATTTGACGAGTGCCACCGCAGCCAATTTGGTGATACACATAAAAATATTACCGAATTTTTTAATAACGCGCAGTTGTTTGGTTTTACGGGTACGCCTATATTTGCCGACAACGCCGTTGCTAAAAACTCAGTTAAACGCACCACAAAAGATTTGTTTGGTGAGTGCTTACATCCTTATGTAATTGTGGATGCAATACGCGACGCTAACGTGCTTAAGTTTGCTATTGAGTACGTTGGGCGTTACCAATACAAAGATGGCTCTAACAACAACCTAGACATTGAAGTTGAAGACATCGACACCAAAGAGCTTTTAACCTCTCCTGCGCGCTTAGATAAAATAACCGATTACATTATTTCCCAGCATAATCGTAAAACGCATAGTCGTGAGTTTAACGCTATGTTTTGTGTTTCAAGTGTGGCTGAGCTTATTCAATACTATGAGCTATTTGCAGCGAAAAAGGCACAGGGAAAACATAACCTTAAAATTGCCACCATATTTAGCTATGAGGCTAATGAAGAGGAAGAATACGAACTAGGTAATAGTGATGACCCAAGCATTAAAGAAGCCTCTGTTAAGTATTTAAATGAAGGGCAAGCTGTCAAGCTACATAGCCGCGATAAGTTAGACTTATTCATTAACGACTACAATGCTATGTTTGGTACAAGCTACTCCACCAAAGACAGTAAGTTATTTGAAGACTACTACAAAAATATATCTAAGCGCGTTAAAGCCAAAGAGATTGATATATTGCTGGTGGTGAATATGTTTTTAACCGGCTTTGATGCCCCAAAACTCAATACGTTGTACGTTGATAAAAACCTTAAATATCATGGTTTGGTGCAGGCCTTCTCGCGCACTAATCGATTATTGGGTGAAACTAAATCGCACGGCAATATAGTGTGTTTTAGAAACCTTAAAAAAGCTGCTGACATTGCTTTTACGCTGTTTTCAAACAAGCAGCCTAAAGAATATATAGAAACCCCTTCGTATAATGAGCTACTAGTCGATTTTAACGACGCCTATGGTGCGCTAATCGCAATTACGCCTACCGTTGACTCAGTTAATGCTTTACCTGATGAAGAAGCTCAGGCGTTGTTTGTGAGGCAGTTTCGTGAGCTTATGCGCTTAAAGAACATGTTAAGCAACTTTGCTGATTTTGATATGGACTCAACCGCTATGGGCGAGCAAGAGTTTCAAGATTATACGAGTAAGTATGCCGACCTTGGCAGGCAGCTACGTGAGAACTCAAGTAAAGAAAAAGTATCGGTTTTAGATGACGTTGATTTTGAACTAGAGCTACTACACAGTGATATAGTAAATGTAACCTATATTTTGCAGTTATTGCGAGAGTTACACGGCGAAGAAAGCGGCGACGAAAAAGCCCGTAAACGTCAAGTAATAGCAAACCTTATAGCCACAGATCCAACCTTATTAAGTAAAAAAGCACTTATAGATAAGTTTATGGACGAGCACTTACAAGGCATACCTGCCAGTGCTGACGTTGATGAAGAGTTTGAGCTTTATTGGGAAAAAGAAAAGCGCCTAGAGCTTGAGAGGTTTGCCCACGAGCAAAAGTTAAACCAAGATCGCCTAGAAAAGCTAGTAACGCGTTATGAGCTAAGTGACGAAATGCCACTAAGGGATGACTTTGCTGATGTACTAGAAACCAAACCCAGCCTTTTACAACGCAGAAGAATACTGCCAGTAATAACGGATAAATTTAAACACTTTGTTGATACGTTTATCGCAGGGTTTTAAAGGAGTGAGGTGTTTTTCGTAAACCGTGAACGGTTTGTTAGGGACGTATAAGAAAATGTTGTATTTATGAATTTCGAACGTATTTGGAGTGAGTTTACGAAAGCTATATCTTAGTGTAGCAGGGCAACGTGTATTGAAATTACACAACAAAGTATAAAAATGAGACTGTAAAGCTGATAACTTTCTGGACTAGTTTTTTCGGCCGCTACGTGCCAGAAACGGATATTGGTATCACCTCACTTGAGGCTAAAATAGCAAGGTACGAGCACAGTCACCTGTTTTTCGTTCTTTGCAGTGACTTGTTAGTACTCATTACCAAATAAATATCCAGCTAGCTATGAGCATAGCTGAAACAGAAACTAATCCGATTTTGTTTGATGTTGCTGAAAATACAGTAAAACGTTGAGTAATATGTTCAGGTTCACCGCCTTTAACATGATAAAATACGTCAAATTTTTGGATTATAGGATTTGTACCAAGCCACATACCGAATGCAATTACCAAAAAAAGTGTTGTAAAACCAAATAATCCTCCTGATTCAAGGTTACTCCTAACTAAATATAAGAAAATAAATAATGCGCCATAACCAAAAGAATAAAAGTACTTTCGTTCTTTTTCACTAATTAGCCTTAGAATATGGTTATGACGAGATCTATCTTCTTCTGAGTACCATACTTCGGTCATTTATTTACTCCATGCTTGAACCTATGACATGTGTGCTAACAATTTAATAGTGGTGCTAATCAAGCATATTTCTGCCGACTTCACGCTCATTTATCTACTTTTAACAAATTACCTAAGATATGTAAGCGTCTAGCGAACCACACCTAGCATCGATGTTCTGATTATCTAAAAATACCTGCTCAATGATAAATTCGGAGCAGGTGATGAAAACTTACAGAACAAGCGCACAGTGGCAGCAGCTTTTGCTGAAACGCAGTACGTTTAGTGGTACTAATATTGAATTCTGCCAACACCATAATGTCGCTATTACGACTTATTATAAACAACGTGCTTTACTGGCAAAAGACCAGCCTAATTCCACCTTGCCAGTGCACACGCAGTGCCTTACATCATCACGTTTTGTCCAGGTAAAACAAACTACTGAAGTCTGCGCGCAAACTCGTCAAAATACGCTGCAGTTTGATACGCTAACCGGCCAACTCACGTTTCCTATCGATTTAGCGACGGCCGATATCGTTGCCATTATTAAAGGGCTAACGGTATGAGGATGTTCGTTGATGTACCCACCGTCTATTTATGTGCCGATGCCGTTGATTTTCGAAAATCAATTAATGGTCTGGCGGCGTTGGTGGAAGCAGAGCTTGAACTACCCGTGCTCAGTGGTGCGCTATTTGTGTTTTGTAATAAAGGCCGTGACAAACTCAAACTGCTTTACTGGGATAACACCGGTTTTGCACTGTGGTATAAGCGATTAGATAAGCATAAGTTCAAATGGCCCAAACTCATGTCACCCACCATGACCTTAAGCGAGCAGCAATTACACTGGTTATTATCGGGTTATGATGTGATTGGACACAGTAAAATTGATGTCGCAGGTAAGCAAATGCTTTAATATTTGCGATCGATTGATGATCATCAAAGTGAGTTCAGTTAGCACTGCAAAGCCTTTGATGATGCCTTAAAATAGGCGTCATGAAAAATGAACTCGCCCTTAAACAGCGCATTGCTGAACTTGAAAAACTGTTAGCGCAGAAGGATGCCCAGATTGCGGCATTGGAAGAGCGCTGGAGCTTGGCCCAACAAAAACAATTCGGCAAAAGTGCTGAAGGCTTTGCCGGGCAAGGCGAGTTATTCAATGAAGTGGAAGAAATTGTTGAGGAAGTTGAGGCAGAGCAACAATCCATTAGCTATACCCGTAAAAAGCCGGTGCGTAAGCCACTGCCAAAAGACTTACCTCGTGAGCAGGTTATTCACGACATCATCGACAAAACCTGTGATTGCTGTGGCGGTGAGCTACATAAAATGGGTGAAGATAAGTCAGAAAAGCTTGAGTTCATACCCGCTAAAATCAAAGTGATTGAGCATATTAGGCCTAAATACGCCTGCCGTCACTGTGGTAAATCCTCAACTCAGACACAGATTAAACAAGCCTCAATGCCTGCCATGCCCATCAACAAAGGCATTGCAACCAGCAGTTTGCTCAGTCAGCTTATCACCAGTAAATACCAATACGGGTTACCGCTGTATCGCCAGGAAGCGATGTTTAAGCAATACGGTATTGAACTCAGTCGACAGACCATGAGCAGCTGGATAGACAAATCAGCCACACTCTTCGCGCCATTAGTTGAACGGCTTAAAGCCGAGCTGTTAAAGCAACCCACGCTGTTTGCCGATGAAACGCCATTAAAGGTGGTGAAATCGGACAAAGTAAACAGTTACATGTGGGTGTATTGCTCGGGTCGAGATTCACCAGACCCGAATAATCCTATCCCTAATATCGTACTTTACGACTTCCACAATAGTCGCGCGGCCGCCTGCGTGGTCAATTATCTTGATGGATATCAAGGGTACTTGCACGTGGATGGCTATCAAGCCTATGCCAGAACAGAGGCAACCTTAATCGGCTGCTGGGCGCATGCTCGTCGTAAATTTATCGACGCGAAAAAGCTACAAGGTAAAAACAAAACCGGCAAAGCGGATGTGGTATTGAGCCTTATCCAAAAACTGTACGGCGTTGAGTCACGCATCAAAGATAAAAGTGTGGATGACAAATATACGGCAAGACAAGAGGTTAGCCTGCCTATTCTTAGCAAGCTAAGAATATGGCTTGAGCAGGATCAGCCAAATTTAGTGGGGAACAGCAAACTGATAGAGGCAGCTAATTACCTGGCAAATCAATGGCACAAGCTCATACGCTATGTTGATGATGGCCGACTTAGCATCGATAATAATAGAGCAGAACGCGCGGTAAAACCGTTTGTGATAGGCCGAAAGAATTGGTTATTTAGCCAAACGGCTAACGGTGCCCATGCTAGTGCCACCCTTTACAGCATTGTGGAAACCGCCAAGATAAATGGTCTAATCCCATTTAATTACATCTGTGCTTGCCTTGATGAACTGTGCCAGCCTGAGCCCGATATCGACAGCTTGTTACCCTGGAATTTTAAAACATAGGTGTAGTTCGCTAGACGCTCACCTTAATTGCGGTGATTTATAGGCGATGAAACCTCGTTAAACGTTATTAACGCAGAGAAAGCGACCAGCTATATGTGGCTGTACTGTTGTGGCGATGATAAGCCGGGTAAAGACACTAATATTGTCCTGTTTGATTATCATAATAGTCGCGCGGCCCACTGTGTAGTTGGTTTTCTTGACGGTTATCAAGGCTACATGCACGTTGACGGCTACAAAGCATACGAGCAAACGAAGGCAACACTGGTTGCGTGCTTAGCTCATATACGCCGTAAGTTCATCGAGGCCAAAGGCAATAATAAAAAAACCGTTAAAGCGGATGTAGCACTTAACCTTATTCGCAAACTCTATGGTATTGAGCAAGCCATCAAAGGTAAATCGGTCAGTGAAAAATTCACCGTTAGGCAGCAAAAAGCCAAACCAATCGTTGATGAATTGTATCAATGGTTACTCAAACACAAAGATAAAATCCCTCCCCAAATGGCGCTAGGGAAAGCAATTACCTATGCGATAAACCAGTTTGAGAAATTCAGGCGTTACCTCGATGATGGCAGGCTCAGTATTGATAATAACCGAGCAGAGCGAGCCATAAAACCGTTCGTAATAGGGCGGTTTTATGGCTGTTCTCAAATACCAGTAATGGCGCGCATGCCAGCGCCATACTCTATAGTCTTGTTGAAACCGCAAAGGCAAATGATCTTGTAGTGCATGACTACATCTCAATGTGCTTGCAACATATTGCAGAGCAGCCAAGTAACCTTGAGCCACTGCTACCTTGGAATATTAAGCAAGGCTAGGTGTCGTTAGCTATACGCTTACAGCAGAAGTTACTATTTGAGTGTTTTGGCTAAAAATGTTTGTATTTTTTGATCTATAGCGGACATGGCTGAAAATATTCTTAATTGTCTAACATAGAGTATTAGATTAAATATATTTTTGAATTATTATACATTCTAATAACATTTACACTTCATAAGCTCAAGTGCTGAATAAATACACCAGCCCATATTAAAGTTGCGATGATAACGCTCACCATCACAGCCAAAGAGCCTAAGTCTTTCGCTAAACCTGACAGCGGATGAATTTCCGCGCCAATTCTATCGACTACTGCCTCAATAGCGGTATTGAAGATTTCTGCCAACAATACGAATAATAAAGCGCACCAAAGAATCACGTACTCAAAAAGTGAAAATGGAAAGAATAAACAGCCCACAACGAGAAGAACTGACAGCCAGAATTCTTGTTTAAACGCTGCTTCATTTGCTATCAGCCATTTAAACGCTCTGAGTGAATGCCCCGCTGCTAGGTATATTCGTTTTATTCCCGTCGGCTTTTGCTTAGTACCCATTGATTGGCTCCTGTTGGCTATTCTTAGCATTAGGTTTGGAATTAGGAAAGTGTAAGGTACGAAACACTACCGCGGCTATCAAACAAATGATTAACCATGACAACGTCATCGTTGTTAGTGTGTGACTTAAAAAATGGTCACCTATCGCCATCTTATAACTCCCCATAATCCAGCCAGTAGAAACAGCAAACGCTATCGCAATACATTGGTATTTCGGACGATAAAACAAAAAGAATAATGACATTAAGGCAAAACCACCGCTGGCATGACCCGCAGGAAAGCACTTGTACTTTTTAGTTGACTCAAACGATTCAGGCATTAATTCAAACGCCTTAACATAAGGGACATCGCCGCCATATAGTTCAAGCTGCGCAGGACAAGCACCATTGGTTGTTGCTTTTAAACCGCCGATGACTGACGGCACTAACATCAAAGAGAAAATAACCACTAATAATCGCTTTTGAAAGTGCTTAGAGTACTTGCGTCTACAAGCGATAACGTAAAAAGCAATGAGCGACAGTGCCAACAAAATAATGCTGTATTTAGGCAACAAGTAAAAAATAAAACGATAAGGCTCTTCATATTTATCAATTAACCACGTTTGGTTGGATGCATTGAATAACAAATTTTGAAGCCAAATATCGCTATTTGTTGTTTCAAATAAAAAAGCAATAAGCGTTAATGCATACATTGAATAAAGCAGGTGTTTACTCAAGTTCAAAACAATTCTCCATTTGCAAGGTGTTCCCTACTACCACTTCTATGGTCGAGTGGTGAATACCGTATTGAGCTGCGAGCAAATCTTTAATTGGCTTAAGATCTTGGAATTGTTCCATCGTTTTTAAGTTAACACTGGTTTCTAAATACACTTCGCTATCATCTAATTGCCACACATGAATGTGTCTTACTTTTTCAACATTCTCCATTGATTCGATATCCTTACAAATCTTATCGATATCGATATCAACGGGGACCGCTTGCATTAAAATACGAATACTTTGCTTAGCTAAAATAATACCGTGGTACACCACATAAACCGAGATAAGTATGGTTGCCAATAAATCGACAACATACCATTGATATAAAATGATCAAACTACCCGCAACAATGACAACGACAGAAGCAAAGGCATCAGATAAATTATGAATAAATGCCGCTCTGAGATTCAAGTTATTCTTCGCGCCTGCTTGATAAGTCAACCACGCGGTTATGGAATCAATCACTAAGGCTATTGTCGCAATCCAAACAACAATCCAACCATCAATAGGTTGAGGGTTAAAGTACTTCTCAACTGCGGCATAAATGAGATATATACCAAGAATAATAAGGGTAGTACTGTTGATTAATGCCCCGATAATTTCAGCCCGTTTAAAACCAAAAGTCATTTGGCTATTAGCGGGTTTTCTTGCAATTTTTCTCGCAACAATCGCAATAACGATAGCGCCTGCATCACTGAGGTTATGAAGCGCATCAGCAATCAAGGATAAACTACCTGATAAAACCCCGCCGATAACTTGGGCCACAGTAAGTAAAATATTGATAAATACTGCCATGCTTAATTTTCCGTCATGGTTATGTGCATGGCTGTGCGTATGGTTATTATTTGACATTTACTCTTCCTCTTGCGTAACAAATAGTGGTGATGGCGCTTTTTCAGGCAATGACATATCTGTGCTGATATTTAACGCATGTAGTAAAGAAAAAGAAAAAGCATCGTGAGAACTTTCTTTTTTACTTTGTTTGACCGTACTTTCCATATCAACGTGTGATGAAGAGCCGAACCAAGCAATTAAAGGTACATGAGTCTGTTCTTCAGGCGCCAGCATGTAAGGCATACCATGTAAGTAGAGTCCGTTCTTACCTAACGATTCACCATGATCGCCAATATAAAACATGGCAGTTTCAAAGTTGGTATTGTTCTCTTCTAATAAATTAATGGTTTCATTGATAAAGTAATCGGTATAGAGAATGGCATTATCATACGCATTAACAATTTCGCTAGTTTCACAGGCGGAGAGTTCGCTTGTTTGACAGGCAGGAGTGAACTTCTCAAAGTCTTTGGGGTATCGTTTGTAATATGCCGGGCCGTGGTTGCCCATTTGATGAAGCACTATGAGTACACTACCTTCTTGATCATCAATATACCCCTGTAAACCGTCTAACATACCAATGTCACGACACTCTATATCGCACACTGAATTTAGCTCAGGTGATTTGAAATTTTGGTATTCGACACGATCTGCGACGCCTTTTGAACTAGAGTTATTGTCTCGCCAAAGGACACTTACCCCGGCTTTGGAAATAACATCTAATACGTTTTGTGTTCGCCGTGCTTTTTTATTATCAAATGACTCTCGGTTATCGAATGAAAACATACAAGGGACCGAAATCGCGGTTGATGTGCCACAAGCATAGAATTTATCAAAACTAATTAAATCATCTCTTTGAGCTAATAATGGTGTAGTTTCTCGTTTATAGCCATTTATAGAAAGATTACCCGCATGGACAGTTTCACCGACAATGACAATGTAGAGTTTTTTATGCGACTCTTTATCAATATCATTGGCAGAGTTTACTACCATTAAAAATTCGTTATTTTCTTGCTGTTCAAGCACGTCCTTGAGGAAAAATCCCGTAGAGTAAATGGGATAGATAGGATTTAAGTAAAATCTTAATGGCTTGTGTTCTCTAAAGAAATTAGTGAATTGAGCACTAAAAATATAAAGTGAAACAGTAATTACACCAAGTGCCATGATGGTATTACTTATTTGTAGCCAACAGTTTTTTGTCCATGACGATTTATCTATTTTGACCATAAAAAGGCAAGCTATAGGTACTATGGCTAACAACAAAACAGTTAAAAAATACTCAAATGACAGTAAGTCAGTTGCTTCATCGATATTCGTTTCAGCAATGTTTTGAATCATTACATTATCAATGATGGTGCCAAAGCTATCGGTATAATAACCAGCCATGGCAGATAAGAGTAAAAGACTGCTCAGTACTATTCGAACGGGAATGATAATACTGAAAAATGACACAATAATGGTTAATACACTCATTACCACAAGAGTCAGCGCGATAATAAAACCTTGATTATCTTGCCACGGGTATACCGAATTAACTTGTTCAAAAAATGTAGAATTGCCCGTCACTATAATAAATAGCACGGTGGCGATAATAAGGAGGTTTGGCGAATAATTGAAAAACGACAGCTTTTTCATCATTATTCCCTAAATTTAGGATGCAAAAATTCGAAGCTAATAAAAGCCTACTATTGAATCTCTGCATCGAGTGAAAATGACTGGCTAAGCCCTGCTTTTGACAAGAGCTTAGCTAGTAGCGATTTATAGTGCTATCAAATTAGTTACTTACTTTATTAATTTGTAAGTTAATGAGTAAGTCACTAAGTTATCTAGCGCGTTAGTCTCTAAGATCTTTGATTTTGGCTTTTGAGAACCAAGCATATAAAACCGGTAACACAAACAAGGTGAGTAACGTTGCAGTAACCAAACCGCCAACAATAACACTCGCCAGTGGTCGTTGAATTTCAGCGCCAACTCCATTGGACATCAGCATTGGAATTAAACCTAACGCAGAAGTAATGGCGGTCATTAATACTGGACGTAAACGAGATACTGCCCCATCAAAAACAGCTTTTGAGGTGTCTATACCATCTTTTACCAGCTGGTTAATGCTTTCTACCATGACTACACCATTAAGCACGGCGACACCAAACAAAGTGATAAAGCCGACTGAACTTGGCACTGACAAGTA
Source organism: Pseudoalteromonas arctica A 37-1-2 (assembly GCF_000238395.3). Lineage (GTDB taxonomy): Bacteria > Pseudomonadota > Gammaproteobacteria > Enterobacterales > Alteromonadaceae > Pseudoalteromonas > Pseudoalteromonas arctica. The sequence continues at coordinate 73,288 of NZ_CP011027.1, read as the reverse complement.
TTGACCTGAAATATACAGTGAGAAAATACCACCTATAACGGCCAAGGGTACATTCACTAAAATAAGCATCGCTTGACCAACAGAGCCAAAGGCGAAATAAAGTAGCAAGGCAATTAGTGCCAATGATAGAGGCACTACCACTGATAGTCGCTGCTGCGCACGTTGTTGGTTTTCAAATTGACCACCAATCACTACAGAATAACCTGCAGGTAAATCTACTTTGCTATCAATAACTGCACGAATGTCGCTAACAACACTTCCCATGTCTCGACCTTGAACATTGGCTTGAATTACCACGCGTCGCTGTACATCATCACGTCGCACTTGTGGTGGGCCAGATTCAAAACTGACGGTAGCAATATCGCCTAAACGTACCCAAGCACCCGTAGGTGATTGTATTCTCAGATCTGCAATAGCTTCTTGGTTATCACGGTATTTTTCTTCAATGCGAACATAAATATCATAACGTTCATTACCATTGATTATTTGGCCAGCGCTAACGCCACCGATACCGTTTTTAACCACTTCCATGACATCGCCAACTGACAAACCAAAACGTGACAATTGCTGTCTTTTCGGTTTAATCACTAACTGTGCTTCACCAGCGATTTGCTCTAAGGCTACATCTCTTGCGCCATCAATTTGTTTGATTGCCGCTTCAATTTCTTGACCTTTGCTCGCCAACATATCTAATTCTGGTCCAAACAATTTAATGGCAAGTTGCGCTTTAACTCCTGACAGTAATTCATCTACACGAGTCGCTATGGGCTGTGAAAAGTTAAGTAATAACCCTGGGAATTGCTCAAGTTTCTCTTCCATTAAACCTTGTAATTCAACGCGATTTTTGGCACTTGTCCATTCTGAAACAGGTTTTAAGCCAATGTAAATTTCGATGTTATTAACTGGTTCAGGATCACCGCCGATTTCAGCACGTCCAATTCGACTTAGGGTATATTCAACTTCGGGGAACTCCATTAACTTTTCTTCAAGAATTGGAGCAACCGACAAGGCTGTTTCTAAACTTGCTGATGGCGCTAATGTTGCTCTTAGGTTAATGGTACCCTCTTCTAATTCTGGTACAAATTCAGTCCCTATTTGAGGTATTAAAGATGCTGCACCCACAAGTAACAATAATGAAGCAATAATAACTACTTTCGTGTGTTTCATCGCGGCTTTGAGGCCTTTTCGATAAAGCTTATCTAATGGTTTTAAGACAAAACTTTCTCTTTCTTTAACGCCTTTATTAAACATAAAGGTTGCTAAGGCTGGAACCACAAACAGTGCCACTAAAATAGCCGAAATAACCGCTAAAATAATACTGATAGCCATCGGCTGGAACAATTTAGCTTCCACTCCTTCAAAGCTAAATAACGGTGTAAATACCACTAAAATAATAGAGGCAGCAAAAAATACCGGGCGTGCAACTTCTTTTCCTGCTTCTTTTAATCGTAGAGGAATGCCTTCTTTATCATGTTCTACATCGTGGGGATCAGCATCTGTGCCTAACGTTCTCGCTTGCGCACTTTTGTAATGTGTTGAATCAGGTCTATTAAGGTGTTTGAACATGTTTTCAACCATCACAACAGAGCCATCAACCAACATACCAATAGCAACAGCGATACCACCTAACGACATTAAGTTTGCCGATAAACCTATCCAAGACATCACCATTAAGGCGATAGCGATTGAAATAGGAATTGAAATTAACACTAAAAAGGTTGCGCGTAAGTTCATTAAAAACAGAGCAAGTACGATAGCGATAAATATAAATGCCAGCGCTAATGCTTGCACTACAGTATCAACTGCTTTAGTAATTAAATCTGCCTGATCGTAGAAAGGTTCAAAACGTACGCCTTCAGGTAGTGCTTGGTTGATCATTGGAATACGTGCACTTATACCGTCGATTGTCGCTTTAGTATTTGCGCCCATACGTTTCAATACGATACCTGAAACCACTTCACCTAAGTTTTCAATGTTACCCTGTGCATCTCTGCGCGTCATAGTAACTGCGCCTTGGCGTATTTCACTACCCAGCGAAACCTTGGCTACATCTTCGATAGTCACCACAGTACCATCAACCGTTTTAACCGGTACTTGTCTAATATCAGCTAAACCTGCTTCGCCACTATTAAACCAACCTGTGCCACGAATAACTAATTGCTCTTGTCCACGGTTCATGTACCAACCGCCAACATTGGCATTGTTGTTATCGAGTGCAGTAACAATATCGTCTTGCGTTAACTCATATGATAATAATTTACTTGGCTCAATGTTGACTTGATACTGTCTGACGTTGCCGCCAAAAGATAAGACGTCGGTAACACCATCTACCGGCATAACCAATAACTTTACTATCCAATCGTTCAAGCTCCTTAAGGTCATAGAATCATAACCAGAATCTTTATCTGCAATTAACAAATACTGAAAAACTTGACCCAAACCTGAGGTGTTAGGTCCCATTGCTGGTGTGCCCACGCCTTGCGGAATTAACTCTTTTGCCGCTTGTAAACGCTCAAATACTAACTGGCGAGCAAAGTAGATGTCTGTGCCTCCTTTAAAGACAACAGTAACACCCGATAAACCCGTTTTTGAAATAGAGCGTACTTGCTCTACATCAGGCAACGCATACATTACTGCTTCAATGGGATAGGTTATTAACTGCTCTACTTCTTCAGCGGCTAAGCCCGGTGCTTCAGTATTAACCGCTACCTGAACATTGGTTACATCAGGAAAAGCATCTAAATTTAGTTTTGGGATCACCATAACAGAGCCTGCCATAGTAGCAATTAGGGCGATAATTACTAAGAGTCGATTATTGATCGACCAATCAATCATTTTATTAAACATAATCTTATTCCCCTAGTGGCCGTGCGGATCAAATCCGCCTTTTGCTATTTCTGACGCAACAAAAAAGGCACCTTTTGTTACCAAACGGGTATTAGGCTCAATACCGATAATTTGACGGTAATTGCCTAATGGCTGACCTAATTCAACTTCAACGGCTTTAAATTCACCAGAATGGTCTTCAACAAATACCGTCCAATCACCATCGGCACCACGCATTAATGCTGTTTCTGGTACTGCCATTACAGGGCTTTGCGTATCAAACTGAAAATTTACATTAACAAACATGCCTGAATGCAAACTGTCATCAGTATTTTCAACCGACAGTCTAACGATTCGGGTACGCGTACTTGGATCAATGGTATGTGCTTCTTGAATGACCTTGGCAACATGCACTTGCCCGGCAAACTCAACTTTTGCAATGGTGCCAATAGGAAGACTTAATTTTTTATTTGGCGAAACACGCGCTTCAACCCATAAGTCTTTTTCATCAGCCAATACCATGATTTTTTCACCGGCAGGCACACGTTGTCCTTGAGAGAAATCATCACTTAAAACCACACCAGAGCGCTGAGCGACTAAGGTATATTCACCAAGATTTGATGAGTTGTTTTTTACAATATCTTTAATGGCTGCTTTGGTTAAACCAAAGGCAGTTAATCGACCATAAGCTGAAATGTAATCTGTTTCACTGGCTAATAGGCGGCTTTCACTGACGGTGCCAAGGCCCAATTTTTTAGTTCGTTGCCACTCACTGTAAGCAACACGATATTGTGCTTGTGCTTCGGCCATTGATTCACTAAATAAGGTAACTAAAGACTGACCCTTAGTCACATGTTCACCTAAAATAGCATGACGACTGATCACTACCGATTCAGTACGTGAAGAGACAATGTAACTGGTATAACCGTTCGCTTTTATTTCTCCTGGTGCATAGATACTTTTAGCAAAAATTGCCGGCTTTAAGTTAGTCACTTTGATATTGGCGAGTGCCATTTTTTCTGGACTAAAACTTATGCCTTCTTCATGTTCTTCTTCAGCTGTTTCTTTACTCGCTGTTTCACTACCATGGTCATGACCGTCATCAGATTTCTCCTCCGCAGCATGGTCGTCTTTGCTTTCATCACTACCATGTTCATGACCACTTTCGTCATGCACTTCTTCACTTTCAGAGTCATGATCATGGTCAGTTTTTAATACGATGGATTGCTCTACTGCTGGCGTTTTTTCTAGAGCGGCATCGTTATATGATAATGCCGTAGTTGACACGACAGCTAAGCCAGTAAATAAACTACTTAGGGTAATGAGTTTTATTTTTTTCACTATTTTATGAGATGTTTTATCAGTTATTTTATTTTTCATTTTTAATTCCAAATTCTGTAACAATTCACGCTCATCAAGCCGCGTAAAGTGATATAATAGGTTTAGTTTAATAGCTTAGTTGCCGCATTTAATTGGCCTACATCGAGTAGCCATTGCACTTCGCTTATTTTGAACTGGGCTTGTAATTCAATGCCCGCGTATAAACCTTCCGCTCTTTGTTGTAATGCCAATAAATAATCCGAGGTATTTAAATCACCTACTTGCCATTGTTTTTGCAATAACTGCGCGCTGTGTTCGCCGCGTCCTTGCATTAACTGTTGCCAACGGCCAAGGTATTTTTTATTAGAGATTAGTGAGGCAGTACTTGCCTGTATCAAATACTTTTGCTTACGCATTACTGAACGAAAATTTGCTTCTGCGGCGATAGCTTGTTGGTTTTGTGCTTTGGCATTAGCTTGGTAATCATTACGAATATTTAACGGCATAGAAAAAGTAACTCCGACAACATTATCGACATCATTTTTTCCGGCACTAATTCCAATGGTAGGATCGGCTTTGGTTTCAAGCATGGCATATTGAGCTTTACTTTTTTGCATTTGCCACAGTGCTTGAGAGGCTAATACTTGCGGGTGCTGCGTTAACCACTGCTCAGCTACTTGAAAGTTTGTAACGCCTAAGCCCTGCTCTGGATATGCTTGTGTATCAGGACGCCAATCAGGCAACAACTCATTAACCTTGGCTTGAGCTTGTGTTAACTGTGCTTGTATTTGGGCCGTTTTATTAAGCATTTGCGACAAATTCAAGAAAGTTAACTCAGCATCAACCTGACCAAGATCGCCAGCTTTCTGCCTTTTAGTTACAATTTTAAGCAAGGTTTCTAACTGTTGCTCTTGTTCAAAAGCAAGTGACGACTTATCCATGGCAAGTTGCCAATTAATAAGTGCTTTTAAGGCTTGTGCTTTTTTCTGCTCTATCGCATAAGTGAATTGTTTACTGGCCGCCGTTAATATTTTATCGCCGATAGCAGCATTAACAGCCTGCTTATCCCACAAGTCAATCGTTTGGCTAATACCAATATTGTAATTATTTCCGTCACCTTCACGCTCGTAACCTGTCGATAGTTCTGGGTTGTAAAGTGGTAACTTACTGCCCTGTGCTTTGGAAAATTCAGCATTCATGAGTTCACGTGCTGAGACAATATCAGGGTGTTTATTGATTTGCCGATCGAGCCAGTCACTCGATAGCGTTGGCTTAGCAAAAGCGAAGCTACTAACAGATAAACTTGCTGAAAAGCCGATAAATAATGCGATTCCAGTAGATTTTGCTGAGAAAAATTTCATAATAATCTCTTAATTTAATAATAAAATGCCGCAACTAAACCAACTAGGCTACATTAAGCGCTAGTTAAGAATAAATTTGTTACGAATATAGCTTTAAAACTAAATTAAACGATTGGGGGGCGTATAGGTTCTTCAGTGAATATTTTATCTACATGATCAGCATAAAAATATTGATTTGTAATAATAAGTTTAGGGGTCTGTAGTGTAGATTTATTACTGGCAACCCACTGTGTGTGAGTGCCTTGACAGTGACCACAATGATGGCAATCTTTAATATTATGTTCAGTGTCAGATGATTCATCGAAAAGTTCAATATCATCACTATCATGGGAATGTTCTGTTTGAATATGTAGAGAGTCAATCTGATGACTTTCATTTGAATTAGCCACAGAAGCAAACGACTGCAATGCAATCGATAGTACTACTAACAAACTAATCCAAGTATTTTTCATTTTTACTCTAACATCAAAATTTTAAAAAACATGGTAGTCAAGAAACCCACTCAAGTCAATCAAATTAAGTAGTTTATACAGGACAATCCACGGCAAGATCATTATAAATTGAACTTCTAGAACAAGTAGCGATCAGATCAAGGCATTATAATCACCTTGGTCACTTAATATGAGCGCTACTTTTCTGAAACACTTTGATTCAATTACCGATCCTCGCATTGAACGCTGTAAAAAGCATGAACTTATCGATATTCTCCTCTTAGCCATTAGTGCTGTACTCTCCGGCGCAGAAGGATGGGAGGATATTGAAGATTTTGGGCATCTAAAACTTGATTGGTTAAAAAAATATGGCGCTTTCAAAGAGGGTATCCCAAGACACGACACCATTGCCCGTGTCATTTGTCGGTTAAAATCAGATGAAATAGAGCATTCATTTCAATCTTGGATATCATCACTTATTGAAACCACTGGTGCTGATATCATTGCCATTGATGGAAAAACAGCACGTCGTTCATTTACAACCAAAGATAGAAAAAGTGCCTTACATACCGTCAGCGCATGGAGCTGCCAACACCAATTAGGGGTTTTGCGCCCATCCCCTCGAAATTAACCTTAGTCTAAATTTTTAAGCTTTTTTCTAACTCTAATTACCGTACTTCGACTAACTCCAACTGCTTCAGCCGTTTTATTAATACTAAATCCAGCTTCAGTAAACGAGGCAATCCTATCATGAGCCTCTAAATCAGGCTGACGACCGTGATAAAGTCCCTTTTGCTGTGCTTTTACAATACCTTCTTTTTGCTTACGTTCACGTTCTCGATATTCTTTATATGCACTGGCCGCTAATATTTCTAACAGCATATTATTAATAGCACTAAGTATTGATCTCATAAAATCATCACTTGGAAAACTGCCAAATGTTAAATGACTGGTTGGTAGATCTAAACTAACAACACTAATTCCTTTTTCATTTATTGAGGCTACAAGAGTTTTCCAATCATCAGGGCTTAGCCTTGTTAAACGATCGATTGATTCAACTAACAAAACATCACCGGACTCTGATTCATCCAATAAACGAATTAGCTCTGGTCTATCTAAAGAATTACCAGATTTATTTTCTATATAAAAAGAAGCAATTCGTTTGCTGAAGCCAGAAACGAATTTTTTTAATGAGCTTTTTGCTCTATTTGCATCTTGCTCAGAAGTTGATGCTCGTAAATATGCTCTTATGAACATTTTTGCCTAATTAGGTCTATTTAGATGGTGTCATATCATATAGGTTTATTTAAGTGGTGTCATTACGTAATTGCCTGTGATATATTAACAGTATCTTTAGGGTGTACTCATGTAGAACTGCATGTAATAACACTAATTTGGACTTTGATAATGAAAAAGGATAAACCATACATTGTTGTGGTTTAATATTGTTGTAACAACGGTAACTTTACTTATTTAATAGAAGAAAAAACAAAATCAATTAGCGATGTTTAAACTGGTATTCATTGATGGTCACTTTAATTAGATATAAAGTAAGTAAACAAAAAGTCAGTAAGGTAATTGATAACGTGTCTAAACGAACCATAAGTATGTTGGCTAAAGAACTGAGTGTAAATGTCGAAACAATTCGCTTTTATGAACGCAAAGGCTTAATTAAACAACCACCAAAGCCTATGCAGGGCTATAGACATTACCCGAAAGAAACGGTAAATAGAATACATTTTATCAAGCGTTCTCAAGAATTAGGTTTTACGCTAAATGAGATTGAAGGGTTACTTGCGTTAAACGATAGTCCATGTAGTAAAGTACAAGAATTAGCTAATAAAAAACTGATCGCAGTACAAAAAAAGATGGCTGACTTGTTGTTATTAGAACACGCTTTGGAAGAACATTTAGGACAATGCCAAAATAATGATGACGATAGCCACTGCCCAATAATTGATTCGTTGCAACCGAAGTAAATGATTCACTTAACTACCATTTCCCACTAAAACAGCATATCCAATTTTACTTCTGCGCCTTAATTCAAGTTAGCTTATTCCCCGTATCTGTCGTAGCAGATTATCAAAGATAAATTTTTTATAAATCACCCTTGACTCCGTACTTAGGTACATGCAATACACTTGCATTATCACTTAATGAGGTATCTATATGAATCAAAAAGAATCAAACCTTCCAATGATAGGAGGCATCATAGCAGCATTAGGCGCAGGCGTATGCTGTGTAGGTCCTTTGCTCCTGTTATTACTTGGGGTAAGTGGCTCATGGATTGGTAATTTAACTGCATTTGAACCCTATAGGCCATTATTTATCGCATTTGTAGTGTTGTTGTTTGGTTACTCAGGTTGGAAAATTTACCGTCCTGTAGAAGAGTGTGAGCCGGGAACGGCCTGTGCAATTCCTAAGAAACAGCAACAACGAAAAGTAATTTTCTGGCTGAGCGTTATAGTTGCGACAATTTTAGTGACCAGTAATTATTGGATACTTTTGTTTGCTTAATATACAGATCAAGAAATTTATAACATTTTAAAATTTGGAGCTAATTATGAAAAAATTATTATTAACCGCACTGCTTTCACTTTCTAGTTTTGGTGCTTTTGCTGAAGTAAAAACAGTTACACTGGAAGTGCCAACGATGAACTGTGCGACATGTCCAATCACAGTTAAAAAGTCATTAGAAAATGTTGATGGCGTTGAAAATGCGAAAGTTACCTACAAGCCTAAGCTAGCTGTTGTTTCTTTTGATGACACTAAAACCAACATCAATGCATTAATTGCAGCGACTACCAACGCTGGCTACCCTTCAAATTTAAAAAGTGAAAATAAGTAATGTTTAGCCCCTTAGAACTAGTTACGCGTATCGGAGATAAAGCAGGCTCTATAGGTGCACTTGTTTCGGCAATGGGATGCGCCATGTGTTTTCCCGCGATAGCTAGTCTTGGTGCGGCAATTGGGATGGGATTTCTTAGTCAGTGGGAAGGGGTATTTATCAATACGTTGTTACCACTGTTTGCAGTATTAGCGCTGGCAATGAATATCTTAGGCTGGTTTAGCCATCGTCAATGGCACCGTAGTTTTATCGGTTCAATTGGCCCCATTTTGGTTTTACTCTCTTTATACCCTTGGTTCCAGTACGGGTGGAGTTCATACGTTACTTATACGGGGCTAGGACTAATGGTTGCTGTATCAATTTGGGACATGGTTTCTCCTGCGAATAAACGCTGTGATGATGAAACTTGTACCGCTTAACTTTTTAAGAGGAATAAAATATGTCAACGAATAGTTGTTGCTCGTCAAATGACATCCAGCCAGAACAATTACATGTAGCCATTATTGGTAGTGGTTCAGGGGCCTTTGCCAGTGCGATTAAAGCAGCAGAAGGCGGAGCAAGAGTTACTATCATTGAAGGAGCCGATGTAATCGGAGGTTGCTGTGTAAATGTCGGCTGTGTTCCTTCAAAAATATTGATCCGTGCTGCGCAATTAGCGCATCAGCAACGTACTAACCCGTTTGATGGTTTAGAAAATATTCAGCCACAACTTAGCCGCTCCTTATTAGCACATCAGCAAAACGCTCGCGTCGAAGAACTACGCGATGCTAAATATCAACGTATTTTAGAGAGTAATCCCGCGCTATCTTTACTTAAAGGTTATGCACGTTTTAAAAATCAAAATACCTTGCTAGTTCACAAGTCTGATGGTAGTGAAGAAGAGCTGGTTGCAGATCGCATTTTAATTGCAACAGGCTCTACACCAAGCATTCCGCCAATTAAGGGTTTAGTTGATACACCTTATTGGACATCAACAGAAGCCTTATTTGCAGAAGAGTTACCGAGTAGTCTAGTTGTCATCGGCTCCTCCGTTGTTGCTCTGGAAATTGCGCAAGCTTATGCCCGTTTAGGTAGCCGTGTGACAATTCTAGCCAGACATACCCTTTTATATGCTGAAGATCCGTTATTAGGTGAAAAACTGGCAGAGTGCTTTGAAAAAGAAGGTATTAGGGTACTTAATAATACGCAAGCAAGTCATGTTTCTTATGATAGCAATGGTTTTTCATTGGAAACTAACGAAGGAACATTAATCGCTGAAAAATTGCTTATCTCTACGGGTCGCCATGCAAATACTGGAAAGCTTGGTTTAGAAAATGTTGGTGTTGAAACAGATAAAAGTGGTGCCATTGTTGTTAATAGTATGATGGAAACATCAACAGCTAACATTTATGCCGCTGGAGATTGCTCCAATATGCCACAATTTGTTTATGTTGCTGCTGCTGCCGGAAGTAGGGCTGGAATTAATATGACAGGTGGAAATGCGCAACTCGACTTATCTACCATGCCTGCTGTTATATTCACCGACCCACAAGTTGCTACGGTAGGTCTAACCGAAGTACAAGCTTCAGCGGTAGGAATAAATACGATAAGTCGTGTACTTGATATGGAAAACGTACCAAGAGCTTTAGCAAATTTTGAAACGGATGGTTTTATCAAGTTGGTAGCTGAAGAATCCACGGGAAAACTGATAGGCGCACAAATTTTAGCCCATGAAGGCGGAGAACTGATTCAAAGTGCGGCTCTTGCTATTCATAATAAAATGACAGTCGAAGAATTGGCAGGTCTACTATTTCCGTATTTGACGATGGTTGAAGGATTGAAGTTATGCGCTCAAACCTTTAGCAAAGACGTTAAAGAGCTATCTTGCTGCGCAGGGTAATCATTTAACGGTAATGTACTTACAGAAATGTTAATGGAGTGCCAATTGATTGAATGTAATCAAGATATCTTAAGGCATTCCATTAACAACACAAATTGGAAGCATGCTAAATCATGATTAAATCTAAGGTTGAAAACATTCCTGTTGGTGAAGTCAGTTTTTTGACAGAGATACCTGACATCAATAAGTTCATTAGTAGTGATGATGATGCGTTGGATTTTCCTTTGAGTATTTCTCAACTGGCACTAGCTGCACAAACATCTGTCCATACGGTAAGAAATTATGTTCTTGAGAACTTAGTACACTGCGAAGAAAAAACTAAGTCAGGCCATTCACTTTACGGCTTATGTGCATTAAAGAGATTAAAGTTCATTCGAGCAGCAAGGGCGGCAGGTCTTCTTGTAGTTGATATCAAGCCATTACTAATGGCAATAGATGCAGGAGAAAGAAAAGTTCCTGAAGACATCCAAAAGCTGCTACTTACTAAAATCGAGCATAGAAAAGTATTTTTAAATCTAGTAACAAACCAAATTGAAGAGTTTTGCAATTAGAACAATTATAGAACAGTTCATGGCTCGACTAAAAACTTGTTAGCTTATCTGTTTTCTATCAATGTTAGCTTGTATATATCAAGCATATAGAATATCAACACCTCCAATTTTTAATGGCACTTTGATGCGCAGTACCTTTTGAATTAGAAATACAAACAGATGGCATTCTTTAACTTATTGATTCTACATCACTAAGTAAACCAGCTAAGTCGATTTCTTTGCGGTCTTTATTAAAGGCATATTCCCCATTTAGATTAATGTGTTGCCAAGCAACAGGTGAAAGCCGAGAAATAACATCAACCACATCTTGCCTACCGTTCCTCTCTTGGATTTGTAAAAATGCCGATAGTAACGCGGAATTATAATAAATAATGCAATTTGAAATGAGTCGAGCACAATCGTTCCATTGTGATACTTGGTAATCATTCCCCCCACGAAATTTATTGCCATTAACTGAAGTAATAGCACGTTTTAACTGATGGTATGCTTCACCTCTGTTCAAGGCTTGCTGGACGTAATGACGCAACGTTGAATTATCAACATACTCCAAAACATAAATAGATTTAATTAAACGGTCGTACTCATGCAATGCTGACAATCTTCGGCTCTTGCCGTTACTCAACTTTCTAATGATTGTGCTTTGAGTGGTGGTTTTACGACTCAATGAACAAACAATATGCTGAATATTGTCCCATTCTTCAGCAATTAGCTTATGATTAATATCTTTCTTTAATTGAATACGGCCTCCGTTCTCTTCAGTCACTTCAAATAGCTCAAAAAACACCTTTTTCATTTTCGCGTATCGAGGGGCGAATGTGTAACCAAAGAAATCTAATATAGTGAAGTTAACATTATTGGTACCATGCGTATCGGTCGATAAGGTATTAGGCTGTATATCTGAAGAGTTGTTATAGAGTAAGTCAAAAGCAAAGTGACCTTCATATTCGTTAGCGCCAATGACTTGCGTACTCACCGGAACATGATTAGAAACCAATGTTAATGCTGAAACACCTTTACCTTTGGAGAAGTACTTAGACGAATACCGAGCCTTAAACGTATTTATGCGACACTCAAATTTTTGACCATCAATGCTTGAAAACAACTGATTATCGTCCACATGGTAATAGGCAAATATTGGCAACGTGGCTATAGCATTAGAAACCTGATCATTAGACGTTTTGAGTGTTTCATATCTGACATAACTATCATCTACACTGCGTAATTTACCCATTGAACGGTCAGAGATATTCGCCATTTTATATAGGCCGTAATTGGTGCCGTTTGCCAATATACAGGCGATCAGATCTTCTTTATTTACTGGTGATTTTTCTTTAGTTGCTGATATGTGTGTAAATGAATTTAAGTAACCTGTCTTTTGATCAACAAACAACATGAGTTCAACGATACCCATGTGTTGAATTTGATTGTAGAGCGGGTTTTCAATTGTTTGTTGCCAACGGCTGTTAGGAATTGACCACTTGAGTTCGGCTTTGCCAGGAATAAACTCAACATACTTATTATCACCACTAAAGATATGCTCGCTTGCTTCCTTCAGCTTAACTTCTAATTGTTGGCTCTTATCTGCGAGTGTTTGGTTAATCGGTGTTGCCAGCTTATCAAGGCCAGTGTTTTCAATGATTGTCTCTTTTTGCTGCCATTCTTTAGGTTGTATAAGATCTGACGTTAAACTACGGTTATTAACGCTTTCTTTCACCGTTAAGCTATTACTGTGAAATAATTGTTCGGCTTTACGATAAAGGAAATACTCAAATCGATTAGCAATTAATTTGGTATTTTCTCCCTCTAAATACTCTCGGTCATGTTTAGGTACCACATCGATGTTAATGGTTTGGATAGCCTTTAATTCACTAAGTTCAGAATGTGCCATAACATACTGCTCATGGAGTTCATCCTTTAAATGAATGAACTCAATATCGATAGACATAAATAATGAGCGGATAAGTTTTTTAATTTTACTGGATTGTTTATCAATAAATTGCCATTCGTACTGACGGCCATCAAAGTCGTTATTATCTAAGTGATCACTTAACAGTTTAATACTGTCAGCAGGGATCAATTCAAAGGCTTTTTTACGTACATCACCAAAGCTTAAATCATCGTCCATATCGGTATCGATGAAGTACTTTAATAAACTACCAGCGGATTTTAATTTGGTTCTTACAATGGTTACATCTTCAACAATACGCTGCTTTGCATAGCCTTTAGCTGATTCGGTTAACTTCCTTACCAAGTAAATAAATGCAGCAACAAGATTGTCGTTAGTCTCTCGGTACCTGAAGAACAAGTAACAAACGAGATATAAAATAGTTTGGCTATCTGCGTGTTTTCTAAGCTTATAAACGGACTTGTGCTTTACCAGTGAAGCATAGTATTCAAGATTTTTAGGTGATAGCTCCAGTTCAGCAATCAGTGACTTAATTTCTGGATAAAGCGAGCGTATAATTTTATGCGTCTTCAGCTCTTGGGTGATTTGGCTCGTTGAAAAGTCCTTAGCCATTTTCTTTAACTTGGCTAAGTCAGTAAAGGTATTATTTGACTCAAGTAATTTAAGTAATGTTTTTCTGGTACCTGAAGACAAACTATCAAGCAGCACCATTTCAATTCGGTTACGCTCATTTGATAATACCGTAGAAATAGTGTCTTGCAGCGTTGTATAACCAGCTAGCGCTATTCTGTTTTGACCAAAATAAGCAATACATTCATCAAAAACATACCTTGGTTCAAGGTTGATTTTTACAACATCGTTAAGCCTTTTTAATAGCGGCTCTTTATCTAACTTGCTTTGGTATGCTGTAAACCCTGTATATTTTAATAACTTATTAATCAGCTTAGTTTTTGTTGTTGGTGATAAATCCTCAAGAGACATATCTTTATCGCTGAAATACTTGGATCTTACATAATCTAAATCATTACTGACTTGAGTAAATGAGAAATTAAATACTATTGGCCGTGACCTAAAGTAACCAAGCAGTAAGATAAAATACACTCTGGTTTCAATACGTCTTAATTCGTTGACGAGCCTTTGAGTTTCACTATCTAACGAAAAATAATCATCACGATCTTTACGGTTAAAATTGGGTAAGGCATAGAGTTCGTTGATTTCTGATTCGCTGAGAATTTGTATACGCTTGGTGTTTGATGAAGAAATAGTGGTAAGCCTTTCTTGTTATTTTTAATCAGCATACCTTAATCAATGAGGTTAATGTTTACCAGTCAACTGCTTAACATTACCATAAAGCCGATTTAAGCGACTAAAGTGGTAAACTTTTCATAAGATAGTTTACCACTGTGTATTATTACTTAAGAATACTAATGCCGATTTCGAGGGGATGGGCTAAATAATACAAACTGTGTTATTCAAGGGGTGAAGTCCAATGGTACGAAAAGTTACTCTAAGCGTGAAAATTCAAGCTAAGGTTAATTTCGAGGGGATGGGCGCAAAACCCCAACCACGAATATAGCCCCTGGTACAATTTCTATTAATGGTGCGTTTATAGATGCTGCTCTTATACCAAAATCACCATTTCTCTTATATTGAACAAAGCTTCTACCGAGGACGGCTAGCGCCAAAAAACTACTAATTAAAATAAGCGAAACCATATCTATCCTTATCGTACATGACGTTAAGAATATGATTGTAAAGTCTATACTTAATAAAGAGTCAATAGGTACCTAAAAATCGTTCAGGTAAAACTTGGGCATTTACGAATAAATGCCCAAGAACACTACTGATCCCCTTTACTATGCACGAGTCGATAGAGTACAGGCAGCACTACCAGTGTTAGCAAGGTTGACGATATTATCCCGCCGATGACCACCGTGGCCAAAGGCTGTTGCACCTCTGCACCTATGCCCGTATTGAACGCCATGGGCACAAACCCAAGGCTTGCCACTAGTGCTGTCATTAATACCGGACGCAAACGAATAAGTGCCCCTTCAACAATGCTATTCACTAATTCTCCGGTTTCTAGCAAACGTTGCTTGATGAAGGACAGCATTACCAATCCGTTTAATACGGCAATCCCAGACAACGCGATAAATCCTACCGACGCGGATATGGATAAAGGCATATCCCTTAACCAAAGAGACATTACACCGCCTGTTAATGCCAAAGGGATACCTGTGAATATAATCAACGCATCGCGTATAGAACCAAACGCAATTACCAGCATTGTCAAAATCACAAACAACGTAACCGGTACCACAATCGTCAATCGTTGACTCGCACTTTCGAGCTGCTCAAAGGTTCCACCATAGTCGAGCCAATAACCAGCAGGTAAATCTACTTCATCATTAATTCTCGCCTGAGCTTCTTCAACAAAAGTGCCAATATCTCTGTCACGCACATTTGCTGTGACAACAATACTACGTTTGCCATTCTCCCGGCTTATTTGGCTAGGTACTTCTTTAAATGCAAGTGTGGCTAATTCGCTTATTGGTACATGCTCACCAGAGGGCGTGACTATGGGAACGCTCTCAAGCTGAGTGAGTTCATTTCGAATGTCGTCGGCATATCGCACGACAATTTCAAAGCGTCTGTCGCCTTCAAAAATCATTCCAGCGGTTTTTCCACCTGTCGCAGCATTGAGCCATAACTGCAAGTCGGCTATATCCAAACCAAAGCGTGCCAATTGATTAGGCTTTGGTGTGACGGTGAAGATTGGAATGCCTTCTACCTGCTCAAGCCTCGCGTCATCAGCCCCTTCAATCGTTGAAATAACGGACAAAATGTCAGAAGCAGATGCAAAGAGGGTATCTAAGTCATCCCCAAATAGTTTTATGCCCAAATCTGCCCTTACCCCACTGATCAATTCATTAAACCGCATTTGAATAGGTTGGGTAAATTCATAATTATTGCCGGGCAAGGTAAACAAGTCCTCTTCAAACGTTTCGACTAGCTCGGCTTTAGTCATTGATGGATCGGGCCATTGTTCCCTAGGCTTCAAAATAACAAACGTATCAGTAATGTTGGGCGGCATAGGATCGGTAGCGACCACTTTCATAGCCATCCCGCGCCAATTTCAATGCAGATTCCAATGTTGGGACGACATTGTCTTGAAGGGTCGTAACAGTGAGCAAGGCTTGGTCTTTTGCGCTAATGACTTGATTTAATTGGCGAGTGAGTTCACGAATTTTCGCTTGTTTTTGATAGTCTATACTGTCAAGCAATGCGCGCTGTTGTTCGTATTCACCTAGATTCCGCTGCTTGGTATTTAACGGCACCGAAATACTGGCGACTAACGCTGTGTCATCAATTCCCTGCATTCTTCGGATACCGGCTTCCCACGCAATGTCGAACTGCTGACTGGCCTGAACCACTCTCAATCTGGCCTCTTGTACCCGATAGTTATCAGCATAAAGCAGAACGTGTGGATTGCTTTGAAGCTGTGAAAGCATATGTTCAAGTGATAGTGAATTTGGAAACGATAACAGTGTCCCTTCAACTTCCGCAAACGCAGCGTTAGTGTCACCCCACATGATGGCCAGGTCGCGTTTATACTCATTGAGTTTTTGTTCACTTATCAATAACGACAAACGCGCCTGCGACAACGCTGACTCTGCACGTTTTTTCTCAAGTGGTGAAGAAGCCCCCGCTTCAACCCGTGTAGAGACTGTCTGAAGCATTGTGCGAGCCAGCATTTCAGCTCGTTGCTCAGTCTTGTGCAACGCTTGTTGGACAATGACATTGATATATCGTCGAGTTGTTTCACCCAAGATGTCCAGCGTACGAATGCGCCGTTGTGTAAGCAGTTGTGCTTTTTTTGAACTCACCACATTCATTCGGCCGCTGACTTTATCTCCAAGCTCGATGACCGACGATAAGGTCAGTGTCAATTCGGCATCTTTGATACCAGACACTTCGCCTGTTCCCAACACATTTCCAACTTCAACCCCAACAGACATTTCAGGTCGTAAGCTGGCCATTTTTGATTCACCATCCAAAGCCGAAGATTTAAATTCGAACACAACTAAATCTGGGTTGTTTGATAATGTGCGTTTGAGCGCATTTTCAAGCGTGATTGAAGACTTTTGCGCATTGGCAGATTGAACAGATATACTCATGGTTACCAGTGCAGCAGATATCAATTTCAGATACGCTGAGCTAGCTTTTTTTATGCCCAATGGGCGTGAAGAACTCATAAAAGAACCTTTTGTTCATAAGATAACGACATTCATGGAAAGCACCCATGCAAACATATAGGAGGGAATGGATTAATGTTGAGGTGGGCGCAAAAGGCCTTCGACTAGGCCGTCAGTGACGTTGCGGGAATAACTGTATTGATTGGTATATAACGGTTTAGATACGTCATTTATTGGGT
Source organism: Pseudoalteromonas arctica A 37-1-2 (assembly GCF_000238395.3). Classification (GTDB taxonomy): domain Bacteria; phylum Pseudomonadota; class Gammaproteobacteria; order Enterobacterales; family Alteromonadaceae; genus Pseudoalteromonas; species Pseudoalteromonas arctica. The sequence goes on along the minus strand of NZ_CP011027.1, from coordinate 55,731 downwards.
GCTGTGCCAGAAACTTAATCTGTCCACATTGACACAGCACACAATGGAAACACTTAGACTCTTCACTCGACGTATTATCACCAGCATTTACATTTTTTTCGGGAACATCATAAGTGCCTATCGACTTTGATTGTTCAGGGACTGACGATACCTCCGCAGGGTAGTCATCGCATTGAGCGGCGAACGAAAAGCCCGATTGACACATGAGCAAAGTAATAAGTAGCCATGCCAACCTACGCAGTTTTGATGTGCAATTAAAAATTGGCATGTTCTTATCAACTTTGCGCATTAAGCGCTCGCTGTCTTTCATTTCCAGCATCTTCGAGGATCATTTTTGCCCCGCGCAACACAACGCACGAAACTATCACACCGATAACCAGATCAGGCCATCGAGAATCGAGCCAAAACACCAAAACGCCAGCAGAGATAACACCTAAGTTGGCAATCACATCGTTGGCTGAAAATATCCAGCTTGCCCGCATATGCACTTCTTCATTTCTTTGTTTGCGTATGATCACAAGACAAATGACATTAGCAACCAGTGCAACTGCCCCCATAGCCATCATTAGTCCCGATACAGGTTCGCTACCGTAAATTGACCGTCTTACAATATCAATGATAATCAACACACCCAGTGCCATCTGAAAAAAGCCGCTAATTCTAGCCGCATTGGCTTTGTGCAATAGCGATTTACCAATAGCATAAAGGGCAACACCATAGACAACTGCGTCGGCGAGCATATCAAGTGAATCGGCTATTAATGCGGTTGAATTAGCAAGCAACCCGATCCCCATTTCTATAACAAACATTGTCGCGTTTATTCCCAAAAGCCAATACAAAACCTGTCGTTGAGACTGGTCTTTTATTTCAACTTCGCACCCACATCCGCTCATTAGAAACACACTCTTTACTGATGAATAGTATGAGTATAAAGTCTATACTTGGTATAGAGTCAACGGTTAGGAGAAAAAAATGAAAATTGGTGATGTCGCAAAGACGACAGGTTGTAGTATTCAGACCATTCGTTTTTATGAAAAGAAGGGGCTCTTGCCTGAGCTTAAGCGCTCAAGTGGAAATTATCGTGTCTACGACAAGGGGACTATTGAACAACTCCTGTTTATCAAACAGTGTCGTTCATTAGATATGTCTATCATGGAAGTAAAAACGCTAATGGGCAGTCGTTCGAGGCCAGATCAGAGCTGTTCAAATATCAATACGTTAATAGCTAAGCATTTATCAGACGTCATTATTCGCATTGAAGAGCTAAACGTATTAAAGTCATCACTCGAAAATATGGCGTCATCGTGTGACCAAGACAAAACCATTAGGGACTGTGGTATTTTAAATTATTTACACACTTAAAATTGTAAGAAGAACACAATTTCACTGTGCGCGCTCACCTTAACTTGTATCTATCGGCTAACATTCGTCATTTGTATAGATTTATAAGGCAAAAATCAATAGCCTGAACTTTTGATACTGAGTCAGCCATGCATATTCATTTGTGGCCCTACAAAGCGATTTACATCGGAATCAGTCCTGATAATGATGTTCATGCACATCATGCTGTCCAAATTTGCATTGGTTTAGACAAAGACATCTCGGTTCAAGATTACAAGGCACAAAGTATTCACACCGGACAATGTATTGTGATTTTCGAAGATGTCCCTCACAAGGTTTTGGCACAGGACAATCAGATTGTAGTCATCTATTTAGAGCCTGAAGATAGGCAAAACCAACAACTTCTCAAAGCCTTACGTCAAGCCAGGAGTGATGGAATTAATACTCTGCCGCTTACTAGCAAAGAATTGGGATCCATTTCTCAGCATCTATTTACTGACGTCGATATCGACAAAGTGTGGAAAACAGTAAATAAAGCGGTAGGGCTAGTCTATAGTCCTGCGCTTTCATCGCGCCCTGAGGATAAACGGGTACGAGCGGTCATCGACATTATTGCTTCGCAGAGAGGTTGTGCAATCGATATGGCGTTTTTATCATCGAAGGTTTTCTTGTCCCCAAGTCGCAATCAAGTCCTAATTGCTCAGCCCAGCTCCTGATGATAGACCTGTAATATGAATAGCTTATTGGTTGATTAGAGCGACGTATACTCCGAAACAAATAATCACTGGGTTGCAATTTAACTTCTTGAATCCAATGGATAATACTTTGTTGTGTTCTCGGAGTTATCTCAAATTGAACTTCGATCCCAGTTTTCTTCTGCGTTAATTGAACCCTTTCAAATACTTGATCGAGAGTAGTGACGTCTCGAACTTTTAAAGAGAGTAAGTCACATGATCTTAGCTTGCTATCTATAGCCAAATTAAGTAAAGCTAATTGCATCAAGTTGTTTTGAATTTCAATTCGAGTGCGAATACGCCAAATCTCTTCAAGCTTGAAAGGACGTTTCACACCAGTAGCATTGTGATTTAGTTCTGGTTTCATAGTGACCTCCTATTTAAAAGTCACTATGAGGATAGTGGATGTATTACTGATTAGGATTTGGACAAAAACGTTTCAGAGCCGAATGACGGCTCTGTGCCAGAAGCAGCCGTTAAATAGTATTGTTAAAATCAAAAACTCTGACTCCATTGATTGAAAAATCACACATCACTAGACACTATGAAAGTACCACTACTTTGAGAAAATGGTAGTTAAGAAGGAGGCTTGTTATTAATTATAAGCTTTACAAAACATCCAAATTGTTAATCCAACAAGAGAAAGTGTTGCGCATATAGCAATGTATAATTTGATTTCAACCTGGGTCTGCGCGCTTTCAATATCGCTTTTGGCTTTTCCTATCTCCGGAGCCTCATCTTCGTAAGTTTTAGCTAATGCATTGAATACACCGCGATATTCCTTACTCATAGTACTAATTGTTGAAAATTGACCGAACAAATTAAAAATTAGTAATACCGCTAATACTGACACTGTAACAATAACAGACACATTTTTTGCGAATGCCATCGTTTCTAAGCCACCTATTTCAATTTCCTTTATTTGAGTGGTTGCAAACCAAATACCCGCCGGCAGGGATAAAAGTTTAGTCGCTATATTGTCAAAGACCCCATGAATTTTGCTTACATACTCAGTACGCTTTTCCAAATATTCCTTACGCACTTTATCAAAAGTGTAATTTTCTACATAGCTTTGGTAGCTTAAAAGCACATTCGACACCAAAGAGTCCATATGTTGTATCAAATAGCTAAACCGCTGCCTCAACGTATTATCTTTAAGAAACGAAACTAACTCCCTGCACATTAAGCAAGTGATTGCTTCTTTGTGTAAATCTTTACTCAGCAGCTTCTTAAGGGCATCAAGGTCAATCGAGTGCGTTAAATCAGACTCCTTCAAAACAAACTCGAAATTCAAAGGTCGCTCATAGAAAATGGTACTATCTCCACCTTCAGTAGATTCAGCCAACTCTTTTACAAACTCATAGGCCTTGTGCACATTCAGATAATTAACATATTTTTCGTCTCCACTATCTGGTGTCAATAACGTACTAGTGTTAGTGAAAAAAATATATTTAACTGGTGATTTTACACGTAGCTCATTAGCCAGAAGTTCATTCCATTCAGAACAAATTGAATAGTCTGACTTGATTTGTTGTGCGGTTAGCTCGATGTAAAATCGTATATTATTTTCAAAGTGTGCTGGCTTAAGTTGGCTGAGGTTTGCGCTAGAAAAGGGCTTCCCATCTTTATTAAAGTCGTACGAACCTGTAGTTAATCCCGCATCAGCTAGTAACTCCAACTTATCTTTTAGTTGTGGTGTAAGACGAAGCCATCCTTTAAATTCACCGTCTTGAAGTTCTTTTTCATCAAGTGCAGCGAAAACTGCGGCATATGCGTCGAGAATTTGGGTGCTCATTAGTTATCTTGACCAAGATCGTCTTCTAGCTCTTCTTCAATCGCTGCACGCAAAGAGTCAGGGATTTCTGAAAAGGTAAGCTCTCCATCGTCATATTTTACAGTGGTGTTTAGCATACCTCTATCAAAGCTAATCGCAATACCCTTTCCTCTACCAGAAAGTTTTTTGTAGCTTTTTAGTACCTTTGCGTCAATAGCAAGCTCTTCAGGCAAATCATGTATTTCTTTCGCCTGCCTAGCAAATTCATCTGCACGATCTGGAAAAACATGATTTGATACATGGCTCAATTGGACTTGATTCCCAAGTTTTTGTTGCTCTTTAATGTAATCATGCGCTTGTGCAACTTTTTGTGACACGACATCATCGTCCATGCCACAAGCGTTCTTTGCGTAATCTTGTATAGCACTTTTTAATTTCTTGGTTTCAACAGTTGCTGCCAGCTTATCTCTTTGACACCCGATAAATTTTTCAAAATAATCTCTCACGTCGGCTGCTAAGCCTGTTCGGAAGCGAACATATCTTGTGCTTAATTCACTTTTCCATTGAGTAAGGTTGATAGCGGCTCCTAAATGAAGCCTTTTCAAATCTAAGATTTCACTGGCTACAACTTCCAGATTAGCTGCTACATCGATGCCTTCGGTTTTATTCAAAATAGCTACAGCCAACCAATCATCATCGTTTCTTTCATATTGATAAAACACCAGATAACCGCCTTTAACAGAATGTAGTTGATCACCTACGATGACACTTTCATATTTGTTCGCCAATTCTTTTGTCATAGCAATAAAGTCAGAACATTTACATTCATCGTCGTAGTACTTTTTTAGTTTCTGCTCAAAGGCAGGTTCAACTTCATTATCTCCATCTACACCAAATTCGCCGATATTGAGATGAGCATTTGAAAAAAGTTCCAACAATCCGTCCGTTAGCTGTGCTGTCATTCCTTGCGTGCTATTCTCATTATTCCTGAGTTGCTTTGAAAGTCGTTCACCATCTTTGTCACGTTTTACAACATGAATAATTACGTGTTTAATTGCCATACATCGCCTGTTTATTTTTGGACAAGGAACTTTCAAAAGAGAAGAGAAAAGCTAATCCTTGCTTTATATGAATCTAAATCATTCAAACTTTAAATTGTTTTGCCTACACAAAGCAAGCCCTAATAAGCGACATGGGGCAGGTAAGAAGTTTTATCAAAGACCGCTTTTCGCTCTAAGTCGGACTTCGTCAAGTTAGCCTTAACGACAGAACTTTTTAAAAATCCAAAATTTATAATATTAACTGCTACACTTTCTATTATTCTCGATTGCATCAATCTCAGCTTTTTTTTCAATAAACCTCTCTAATGGGTTCCAAGTTTCGTAACATTTTTTTGGCATTGAGTATTTACTCCTCAAAGTTTCTGCTATTTCATTGGCCTCAATTCCAAGAAGTGCATATTGATATTGCCTAGCCCTAAAAGCATCTCTGTAATCAGGTGCTCCATCACCATATTCCGCTGCTATGGAAATAACTTCTTTTGCGTAGTTAAGGCGATTAGGCAAGTCCAATATTCTATACATCAAGTCAAACCTCATTGACTGCCACTTTCCATCTATACCATCTAAGTCGATAGTAGGTGTTTTACTATTTGTCACTAAGCAACCTTGCTGATCTTCCACTCCATTGTCACATACCACCTCAAAACACCCTGAAATAAAATGGTCTAGCTGGCACGAAACTCTTACAGCTAAATATCGAGCATCATTCCTTTTTGAGCGCCATTCATTAAAAAATTCTCTGAGGATAGTTAGTAAAGCCCCTACAAAGACACCAGCTATTCCGATCAATAATTTTTCCATGCTAAGATCGATTCCTTATAAAATTTTAGCAGTTCCCAACTGTAAGCTTTGCTTTCACTATATTGCTCAAACTTTCCTGAGTTAGAAAAGAGTCTTTTTCAAAATGAGCCTTTCGGTGGTCTTTAGGACATAGTGCAATAACATTTATAAATGAATCATCGCCGCCTTGACTTAAAGGGAGGATATGGTGTGTTTCCAAGTATTTATCGCCGCTGTTTGTAATGAATCCATCTGATAAACAGTACTCACACTTACCATTTGATCGTAGCAATACTTTTCTTCGTATAACACTTGAACGGGCATACTCAACTCCATACTTTTCGTATTCGTATTTTGGATTTTTAATATTGTTCGCATCAAACTGGTCAGCAAGCTTAGAAGGTTGGTAGCTGTTGCCTCTTTCGATAATGCAAGCTCCAGTTTTGTCATCATAACCAGTCACAAACCACTTTTCTTGATCCAGTTCTCTTTTAAGAACCCCTTTAGTATTTTCGTTTCCTTGGCATATTACAACATCAATAGATAATTTCTTCTCATATGCCAACCCTATCGCATAGTCAATTTCAAGCGAACGTTTCTTTCTCCCCTTTTCTTGCTCCTCAGCATACTTCTTGAAGCTATGCTCTTGATAGATTCTCCCGTTGATAATTCGCATTTCTTCATACCACAAAAAGAGAACAATGACTTTTTTATCATCACGAACAAAAGACCAATTATAGCAATATTTTGGATTTGACGACGGGCTACGCTCTTTATTGGTAAGTGATTCACTCCAATCAGCCATATCAAACTCTAATGCGGTTAAAATATCATAAACACGCTGCTTCCCAGATGGCCTAAGTTCACTGAGCTGTATCATAAAGTTTCTTCTTTTATAATATTCATAAGGTCTCCAACAGATACTATTGACTTACAGGATTGTAGTGGTCAACTAACTATCGTTTAGCATACAGCAATACCATCATGTGGTTAAATTTTTGACCATGAAAAGGTAACCTCACAAATTCATAGCATCTTGAGGGTAAATTTAAACTGTAAAGCTAAAATAGACACTTAGTTCAATTCAATAAACCAATACTGCCCAAGTGAATTTACTATTCAGGCTAAAAGCCAAAAGGGTAAAATTTTGACTTAATGCATCATAATTCTTGACTGGCCGGTTTTCGCTCACAGCAGGCTTCAGGAACGTGCCATGAGCGGTCATTGGTACTAACTCGTTTATACCTCATTGTGAGTTTCGACATTTTTCTACTAGCTACTCCTCAGCATCAATTGACTTACTTTTCCTTATGCAACACAGTGTACTGGAGGAGGTGAAGCATCAATTTCCTCTGGTTCAACTAACTATATGATTCGTAAGTATATCTCCCTAACAGTATTCATAGTAAAGATTACAATTAACAAATCATATCTCAAGTGTTTAACAAAAGTTTATTGAAATATGAAAATTATTAAAGAATATATACAGTCAGATGGTAAAAAACTAAGACTTAGCGAAGAGGCTGTCACGCATGTCTATGAAGGTAACTTTGTAGTAAGAACTCAGCAAGGTGATGACAATATGACTGTGCTGAGAGGTGGTTTACATTCCTGTAGCGGATGGAACACCTTTAGAAATAATTATAACAAAGAACTTTCTCACTTACACTTTTTCAACAGTAACATTCACAAATACTGGTATTACGCTAGAGAGCTTAGCAATGGAGTTATCACGTTAAGGCTACCCAGAGACTTATTTTCGGGTAAAGCAGCTAAAATAACAATGTATCCAGACGATTATTATAAATCTGGCTACCTATGGAAAACTCTTTTCCCTAAGCATTTTGATAGAAATGCTGTCATCGAGGCAATTGATGAGGCATTAGAGAATGAAGATATAACTCAACGAAGTAATGGTCAGATCATAGGTTACATCAATAATGATGAACCAATGAAAACTATGAAAATAGTTATTCAGTTCAAAGGAACGGAAATTAAATCAGCCTTCCCTGCATGGACTCAACCAAATAGTGGTAACGTGGGAAAACCTTTCTCTCACTATGATAATATAGGATTTATAATATCTCAGTCCACTGAGTATTTTGAAGATAATTATGATTTACAAAACGAAATGAAAATTTCAGTTTTCGGAGAGAAAATTTCTCCTGATTATCTTCCAGATTACACACCAATGATTTTTAAAAGACGAACAAAAATAAATGAAAAAATCAAAGCTGGTGAGTGGATTAAGTCTAGAAGGAAAGAGCTTTCATCGATGAGGTTAGATGATAAAGATAATGATAGACTATACGAGTATATTAATGACCACACTATATTAAAATATTATCCAGAAATAACATCTGGTGCATATTCAACCGCGCTGGATTTAATTTTCGGAGACGAGAGCTTTCACAACTCTTTTCAAATAGTACAAAATATAGTCGATGGTATGTATTATCTTCTTTGTAGCAATCAGAAAGAAAGACTAATTAAAACCATTTGTAATGTGCTTGATAACATGGTGACGCACACCAACTTTGATCAATTGCTAAAAAAGAAAATTATGTCTACAGTCATTTTGATTGTCACTTATCTAAACGACTCAGAGCTATCTTACAAATTCATTCTAACACTTTCAACATCACCGATTAGACGTGAAGCATATCTTGAATATAACTTAAATTCTATAAACAAAAAGAAACTGCAAGTTCCTACAGAAACATACCCAGTAGAATTGGACTTTATAGATAACCCTAACCTAGACTTCCAACTAGAATATAAGGATTTTATTGAATTTCTTAAAGAACTTTATAGTGAAACATATACTTTAAATTTTGACGAGGAAATGCTAAATAACTTACTAAATGACGTAATTGACAATCAAGAGAAGAACTACAAATTTTTAATAAGTGATGCATTAAAATACTTCAGTAAGGAAGATTTCTTATCATTGTCATATCATTTTGATAAAATATTAAACTCTGCTCAAAAATATGAGCTTGGCGATTCATCTAAATTAATTGAAAGTTGTGGGTTGATATTAAGAGATTATTGTAGGATTCAATTTGCACATAGGCAAAGAATTAATGCAAGATACCTAAAATACAATGATTATGTTTCTGTTATATCTATTGATTATATAGATCATAACTTACTTTATGGAAAAATCCTCAAGCATGAGCGCATATCAAATCATTTGAACCTAACTAGATTTACAGATGGTATGTTAAAATTTGCTCTAAAAACAGAAGACAAAAATTTCGAAACGGATATTCATAACTTCAAGGCTCGTATAGGTAAAGAAAAACCACCTTTGCCAGAGATTATGTAGCTTATTCATATCGGGCAATACAACTAATTGAGCATAATAAAATTAAACAGCACAGGCTTTGTGCTGTTTCTTGAGGTTATGAATCATCTGATCTAAATCTTTAACTTAGTGAATTAATTGGGGGCAGGTCATACCTTTTGCCGAGCGGATTTTGCCATACTTGAATTAATCTATCTTTTGCTAATTTAGAAAAGTCGTTGACTCATTCTGTCCAAAAACGAGTTTTTCCTGACCGTCCGCTATTCGCTCGTTTGAGACCTATCCATTTTTAAGTTCAGACCAAGAAATGTGCTGTGTAGTGGTCAATAAAATTCGAACCATACTGTATGAAGTGGTCAACTGCTTTTTTGCTCATAATCCCAGTACTTATCTTTTTAATATGGACTTTCGTAGGTGCCATCCTTTCTCGATTGCAAACGAGCTTTTAACCTTTCCTTAAGTTCGTTTTGTTTTGAACTCCTATCCTGAGGAAAATCGGATAAAGCCTTCAAACTAACTTCCTGTGTTTTATGTCGGTTTACCCTATGAGGGCTATCGTAAGGGCTTTCATAGCTACCATCCTTTCTCGATTGCAAACGAGCTTTTAACTTTTTTTTAAGTTCGTTTTGTTTTGCAACCGTAACCGCAGGTGATTCAGGTAAAGTCTTCGAACTACTGCCTTGTGATTTCTTGCTATTTAGTCGAGGGGATTTTTTGTAGGGGCTTTGATAAGTTCCATCTTTTCTGGACTGTAAACGCTCCTTGAGTTTTTCCTTTAAGTCACTTTGACAAATAACGGTTGTGTCAGAAGTGATTTCTAGGTTTTCTATCTCTATCTGATCACTTACGTATTTAAGTTTTAAATCATTATTCGATTTTTGTTTTAAAAAGTTAGAGACTAATTCATGAGCTTTTGACGGATTGCAAATAAACCATTCCGAAAATCTGCCCGTTGATTTATGTCTTTTTCGTGAGAATTTTTGTGACATTATTCTATGTAATTCGACCTCAACTTGCCGTAATTCAACATCATCAATCTCATATGCTTTAAACAGCTCATAATCTGGATTTTCTGTTTGTGATATTCGTTTATGGGGCTGCTGGGTTGTCATTCCCAACTTAGACTGATCCTCCTTTGTTATGTCCCATGCAATATATATGTAACCCAAACCACTGCCTCAGATAATGTAATTTATGGAGAAATAATAAAAATAGCATCTAATCAAATGCATATGTAACCAAAAAGTAAAATAACTACAAAGTTATTATATTACAAATAACGCTGAACTAATCTGTTCAAATTCTGGATAGAACGAAGCTCTATCAAAAGCTAATGGGGTCAATCTTGACTTCAGACATTAAAATTTTAACTATCCAGTTATCGTTCGTAGCGAAAGTGCCAATAGCAGGCATTGTTAACGCCAAACTTTGGGGTATGAACATGCAGGCTAAAATTAGAGCGAAGAGACTGAGCCTGCATGTTAATGTTCCAGCGAACAAAGTGAGTGGCAATAGTTGTTTGTTATGCCTACTGAGCCTGATAGATACCTATAAATTTTGAAAAAATTAACAGTATGAAACCAAAATACAAAGAATAATTTCTTACTTTAAATTTAAACGTGTAGTTGTTGGCTAACTCTTTACCATGCTCATTTATACTATAAATAAATTCGCTTAGAATTTGTTTGCTTTTTAATGCTTCCGCTTTAGATGTCTCGTTACCAGTATCTAAGTTTATATTTCTATATGGTGAAGCAAGGATTTTGTTAACAACATCAAGTTTCTCTTGTGCTTGAGCTTGTCTAAGGTCATTGGATTGCACTGCTATATCGCTTTCTAATCTCATAATGCCAAAGAGTATTGAGTTAGCGAAAAATACTAGTGCAAAAATTTCAAATGAGTTTTGCGAAAACGAGAATGCCTCGGGCTCAAATTTTGCTCCAAGATAGGCAAATAGGGCACTACTCAAACCGAGTATAAAATAATCATACTTTTGTTGAATTTGTTTAACACTTTTCCATGCTTCTAAGCTAATGTTCGACATAAGTTTATCCGACTTTAAAACCCTTGTTATAAACATTTTACCCTGTAGTTAATTTAACAGCGTACCAAGGCCAAATATAAATGTATGAGTAATAAATAAAACTCCGCCTATTTTCCATAGGGCTCCTATAGAAATATTATCCCAAAACCAAGGAAGTGATATTGTCTCAGGTTTTGCCAAGGGCACCAACTCTAAGGCACCATAATTTACTTCTCTTTTTATACTACTAATTACTGAAAGTAATTTATTTTTAGCAGCATTAAAATGATCCTTATACGTGTGGTGACCTTTGTTATACATTGCATTAGTTGGTTTAAATGTAACTTCATTTATTTGTTCTAGATACTCGTCAAATTTAGAAGTAACCTTAATTAAAGCGAATAAATTTGCTTTTGCTTCATTGGCATTTTTTAAGTCATCTAACTCAAATGATAACAATAGAGTCTCTATTGTTGATAAATTATTTAAAAATCTAGATACCAAATTAATTCCCTATAATTTAATTGATGCTGAGATTGAAATGCTTAGAAGGCATAGACCCCTTTTGAAACATAACACTTTAGTATTTATGCGACACGCAGTTTGTGTTGCATAATCGCTTGTTGGACTGAGGCGCTACCTGCTCGGTGTGTCAGAGTTGGTGTTGTTTATGCTATGGGAATTTGCTTTTTAGAGGCTCTAGCTAAATCAGCTAATTTAATAAGCTTACCTATTATAATTTAAGCTTTCCCTGCATTGCTCAGCGTTTATTATCTATTCATTAAACCGAATGTTTAACCGTTAAGCAAGGATATTTTTCGCTCGCACAGTCGCTATTAGCCTGAGCAATTAAGCAGGTTAACTTATTGATTTGATGCAGCAAGCAAGGCTGCTAACTCGTTCGCGCTATTTTATTTGTCGCCTCATCTAAATTCATCACACCAATAAATCGTAAGGTACCCGTCTTGCATGACTGGCAAGACCAATGGGGTATTAATCGTTCTTGCTCTACCTTCGGCTTCACCGCTTTGCATGGGGTTGCTGATACTTGAGCCTTTATTAACCCTAACTTTCGCTTGCGACACGCATTAGCTAAAAAGCCATAGTGACGAATGCGCATAAACCCTTTGGGCAATACATGTTGTAAGTAGCGCCGTAAAAATTCATCACAACTCAGAGTCATGACTTTATCGCGGTTGTTATCTGCATAATCGCGGTATTTAAAGCTCACTGTTTCTTCAGTCGCTGACACTAATCGCGATTCTGACATCACGCCTTTTCGGGTATAACGAGCAAGGTAACTAACTAGCTTTTCACTGTACGTTAAACAGGCTTTGCTATACACGCACCATTTGGTTGGTGTGCTTACCTTCGCGAATGAACTATCGCATTCATTGAGCGCCGCGAGCATTTTCCCTCTAAACACTGTTGATAATGCTTTAACGGGGTATAAATAGCCTTTTTTTATTTCATGCCAGTGCGCTTTATCAAGCGCGCCTGCGGGTATCAAGCAATGCAGGTGAATATGCTGACTTAAGTTCTGCCCCCACGTATGCAGTACGCTTGTCATGCCTAACTGGCCATGCCTCTTTCGTTTCGCAAATTTACACAGCGTTTGCCATGCAGCTTTAAATAAACAGTGATACAACGCGTTTGGGTTGTAGTGCGCAATGATATTTAACTCATGCGGGAGCGTAAAAACAAGGTGGAAATAGCGACACGATAATAAATCCTCTTGTTGTCTTTGCACCCATTTAGCCGTAGCCATCCCTTGGCAACGTGGGCAATGCCGATCTCGACAGCTACATCCAATTTGTTGTACTTCACTACAGTTATCACATTGCCATGCTTGATAACCGAGCTGACCCGTTCTGCATGATTGAAGGTGTTGGCAGACTCGTAACTGCTGATAACTCATTATGTGGTGCTGCCGATAATTCCCAAGGCCAGAATTTAAAATATCAGCGAGGTGCAAGCCTCTCATTGGTTTCCCCAACTTGCGAGTAAATCAATACCACCATGCCCTAATTCAGGTAACCAGTGTAAGTAACTTTGCGTGGTTCTAATGTCACTGTGACCAAGCTGATGTTGAAGTTGATGAAGCGGCATCCCTAACTCAAGTTGATGTGTTGCATAAGCATGGCGTAATACATGTGGATTACAGTGCTTTAAACCACACATTTGTGCATGTTTTTTCAATGCCTTTCTGAAGCTTGAGGGTGACATAGGTTTATCCATTAACCATCGTGAATAAAACATCCAGCCCGTTGGGTGATACATTTTCCAATAGCAACGTAATTGATTTAGCACGCTATCTGATACAACAACATAGCGTGACTTATCTCCTTTACCATGTTCAATTAAAATGGTTTTACGCTGTCCATCGATGTCTTGCACTTTGATGCGCAGCAGTTCGCCAATACGCAAACCACATCCATAACACACCACTATCAATGTTTTTAAGCGCATATCCGTGCAACTTTCTATAAGTCGTCGAATATCATCACGCGATAAATAAGTAGGTGCCCGAGGTTTTGCTTTAGGCAAGGCTATGTCTAAGTTCAGTGGGCGGTGTAAAATATTCTTAAACAAAAACCAAATGCTGTTTATTTGTATTTTTTGACTCGCTCTGGAGAGCTTGCGAATGGCGGGATCTTTAAAAAAGATATTCAGCTCATCATCAGTAATTAAATCGAGTGGTTTATTAAAATAATGGCTGAGTTTAAGTAAATGCTCGCAGTAACTTTTACAGGTACTTTGTGAATAACCACGGTAGGCTATTTCAATTTTGACTTGTTCAATGAGTGTATTCATGACTTACCTCCAAATATGGGATAACCCCAAGGTAAGTGTGGCTCAAATGGTCAGAATAGGATCTCCGCGTAGCGGCTTAGTTCAACAATTTAATAGTGCGCTCATCGCGCATATTTCTGCCGACTCCACGCTCATTTATCTACATTATATATGTTTTAACAAATAACCTAAGGCATTACTATCACTAAGTTTTCTAAAGTTTTTAGGTAGAGTTAAATGAACCAATATGCACGCGCCGCTCATTTTCATGAATATATGCGCAAAGAGTAGTTTGACCAATCAACTAACTCTTATATTTAGCCAATCTCAATGACCGGTTATCGCTCTTTGCCGAAGTTTGGCTAAGTGCCATAAGCGGATATTAATAAAGCGCCTTACCTTGATTTGTTAAGTTGTTTTGCTTTCTTTTTATCCCTAATCCATAAAACTGAGCCATTTGTTTTTTTCATCTCAAACAAATCTATAGCTTGAAATAAATCACTCAACTTCTTAAAGCCATAATTACGCTGGTCAAAGGATGCGTGATTTGAAATATGTGTACCGATTGGTCCTAACATGGCCCAGCCATCGTCTTCTTCGACAGCCTCAATTGCTTGCCTAAGCAAATTAATTAACTTGGTGTCACTTTTTATGTTCTTTTTTTGTTTTTGTATAGGAGGGTCTTTTTCGCTATCTTCGTCAAGATAGAGGAATAGTGAACAACTATTAACGAAAGCTAGTGGTGCTTTACGTTCACCAAAACCAATCACAAATTTACCATCAGCCAAAGAACGAGTTACCAAGGGAGTAAAATCACAATCGGACGACACCAGGCAAATAACATCAATGTCTTTAGTATACAGCACATCCATAACATCAATTACTAATGCCATATCTGTGGCATTCTTGCCTTTGGTAAGATCGAACTGTTGCATCGGCTGTATTGCAAATTCATGAAGCACGTCTTCCCACGGTTTCAGATTTTGATTTTTCCAATTTCCATATGCTTTACGAATGTTGACTACACCATATCGCGCCAACTCGGATAGCACTTTATCTATCTTTTGAGCAGGTGCGTTATCTGCATCAATAAATACCGCAATTTTCTCTTTATCTCTCACAAAAGCTTCCTTGAAACTTAAAATCTTATTGACCACTACAGTAAACAGTTTCTCGACTTTTTCTAGTAAATACTTAGGCTATTATTTTCCATATTCCAGCCAAATAACAGTATTGTAGTGGCTTGGTTAATTTGGGACCCAAATTAGAGGCGTCTCCTTGTTGGTCATCTGCTGCTAGTTGCAACCATTTGAACTAATTAAATTGTTTATAAATGTTTTTTCTATAAGGTTTTCTTGGAGCCCATATTTAATTTTTATGTGTCTCCATTTTTTTACGTACTTACAATGAAAGTGCTTATCAAGTATATTTACTCATGTTTTTTAAAATATAAATTTTATGTTTTAGATCACTAAATGCTTAGTAATGATAGGTTACTTTGTAGTGGGGTAGGCTACTTTTTTAAGCTCTAAAACAGCTAAATGGTCAGTAACTTTATACGATTAATATAAGGTTTAATTTTTTCGAGGGGCACTATGAATTTAAAAAATACAACAACTCATTACAATACACTCTCCATTGCTTTGCATTGGCTTATGTTCATATTGATAGTCGCTGTTTACGCAAGCATTGAACTGCGCGAATTATTCGACAAAGGAACAGCAACCCGAGATGCCTTTAAAATGTGGCATTTTATGCTTGGTTTATCGGTTTTAGCCTTAGTAAGCGTTAGGCTAATTGCTCGCATAGTAGGTGGTTCGGCTCCTGATATAAAACCACAGCCAGCTAAATGGCAAAATAACCTGGCCAAACTAGTGCATGTTATTTTGTATGGGTTCATGTTTGCTATGCCTATTGCTGGATGGTTAATTTTGAGCATGGCGGGCAAACCAATTCCGTTTTTTGGTCTAGAGCTGCCGCCATTGGCCAGTAAAGATTTAGACTTAGCTAAAACCATAAAAGAGCTGCATGAAACCGCTGGGGAAGTTGGCTATTACTTGATTGGACTACATGCAGCCGCCGCCTTATTCCACCACTATGTTTTATCTGATAATACGGTTGCACGAATGCGTTTGCCTAAAAAATAACAGCTAATTAAGTGGTTAACCCGTTGTTTTCGCACATATTCAAGGATATGTGCGACGCGCGTATAGTGTTCTATTTAGATCTGCTTAAAGATAATAGAAAACTTAGTGATAGTAATATCTTAGCTAATTTGTTAAAACTGTGTAAAGTATACATATGAGTGTGGTCGGAGCAGAAAGATCCGCCCTTCGCGCACTATAAAATTATCCGTATAAAGGGTTTTCAACAATTGATGAGGCGCGTAGTTGGGTGTTGAAATTTAGCCACTGGTATAATTTTAACCACAAACATAGTGGCATCAAATACGTCAGCCCACATCAAAGGCATTCAGGATTAGCGGGTGACATATTGGCTAATAGAAAAGAAGTTTATCAAGGTGCTAAAGATGCTCACCCTGAGCGCTGGAGCGGTAATATCCGTAATTGGAATTTACCAAAAGAAGTGTACTTAAACCCTGAACAAAATAGTGTCAAGGCTGAGAGTGCATAACGTAGTGATCGCGACAACTAGTTTGACAAACACCGCTACTGTCCTTAGTGTACTGTTCTCTCGGTTATATACTCTCAGAAATCAAATCATGCATGGTGGGGCCACTTTTAATAGCTCAGCCAATCGTCAACAATTGAGATATTGTACAAATATACTGGATCTACTAGTACCAACGATCATTGAGATTATGATGAATAACCCTAATGACCTTTGGGGTGAACCGGTATATCCATATGTTGGGAAATAGATATATCAAACCCACTAGTAATTGCATAAATATTCACAATAACTGTATAAGTCATAATAAAGTAAGCATCACGATTGACATCCTAAACACCTTTATTCAAATGTGCATGCTTCCTAGTTTAACATTAGGTAATGTAGGGCAAATATTAGTGAATATTTATCGGCTCAAAATCTAGCTGTCACGGAAAGGGGCAAAGGTGAGTTATATTGATAAATCGTCGATGGACAGAAATGAGCTAGCGACTTTGCTAAATTAGTAATTCATAAATTACTTTATGTATTGAAAAATCGCTTAATTCACCGTCTATTTTCGATTGCTCAGCTCACTATTTAACGTATCTATATCTGAGACATTTTCTGATAGTGTTCAGGATACCCCGTGATTTCGAATAGTAACCTTAAACCTTCTCTAAACGCCCCATAATCAAACTCTTTAAAATCAATAATATTCTGACCAAGTGAGTGTGATTCTCGGTTTATATATCTAATGAAAGCCTGATACTTAACATCTTGAAGCTCTTGTTTTTGCATTACGTTACTCAAGTCTGATTTCTGCACAAAGTTGAAGAAGTATTCAACTACGTTCCTCATGCAGTTGGCAATCAAAGCAGCGGGTTGATCCTTGTCATTAATAACAGACCAGTATGATTGATAGTCATTCTGTACTTCTTCATACTTCATCGTTTCAATAGTTGTGCCTTTCGTATTTTTAGATAGCCGATACAGAGATTGGTTTTCTTTTCTTCGCTTGTGATTTGAATCAACAAGCTCATAAAAGAAGTAAAGACTATGCGTGAGAACAAAAACTTGCTCCGCCCCATCACCATTGAAGAAATCGTTTTTAATTAGCTGCCCGATATTGTAAACAAAGATATGAGACAAGCTTGAAACTGGATCGTCAATTACCGCAATCTTTTTAACGTGTGCCTCATCAGCCGTTTGTTTACCTTTAAACAATTCTCGGAAATACAAAAAGCTAATAATCATCTTTTCGCCCTCAGATAACGACAAGAAGATCGGTCCCTCTGTTCCAGTTCTTACAAGGCGATATAGGTCTTCTTCGTGCTTCTCAATATGAAAATCAGTAATACCAATATCAATCAGCCCCTTATTGATACTATCAATAGATTCATCAATGTTAATTGTTTCTTTTTGCTTCTCTGTTCGTTCAACTTCGAGAGTGATGATATCTACATCAATAGCTTTCTTGTCTTCTATTAACTTGGTCGTTTTCTCGCTGTAATCCGCTTTACTTGCTTCATAAATCTTTATCGTCTGATCGTATTCCCAACGAATGATTTTCCAAAACTCATCTTTAATGCGTTTCAATTCTTGCTCTGAATTAGCAATTTTTTGGTTGTGAATACCAATACTGGTATTCACTGCATCTACATGTTTATTAAATGAGGTAACATGGTCGCAAAGCTCTTCCAACTCTACTTTCAGACTTGGTGTTTGCTCTTTTTGCTGAACTTTGAATAAATTAGACTTTAATGTTCCAGCAATTGACGCATAAGACTCTGTCATTTCGGCAAGGAAATCGGCAGAAAAAGGCGATGTCTTGTAGGTGTCTAAATCAGTAAGAGAATCAACTATCTTTTGGTATTTGGTAAGTATATTGCTTATATTCTGCTTACTTGCTTCATACGTCTCATCAAAGTAGTCTTTGATCTGTAAGATTAACTCAGGCGTAATCGTCTTAGACTGGCAAAACGGACAGGTTTCATCTTCAATATCATCAAGGTACTGCAAACCATCACTAACCCAATCAGAGTTTTTCAACTGATTAATCAGCTTTGCGATTGGACTATCTTCATTACCAATCACTATTTCTTTGAGTAGTTCTAATTCCTCAGGCAAAAGCTCTGACAATGAAATCTTAGGTAAGACGCTGTAAGTAGTGGCTTTATCACCATCAATTGCAGCAACTTCCTCTTTAAGCTGTTCAATCGTTTTAATTGGTTTAGCGGCTGGCAAAGGGACAGAAACAAGATGATTGAACAGAACTGTTTTGTTCCCCATTAACCGATCAAGGCAAAATTTCAGAACGCGATCACCACCAGAGTAGTTCGTCTTTATTTCCCAAGCCTTTTTTTCTGCCGTATCTGTCGCTTTCTTCAAAGCATCACTTTCTTTGTTAATGTCAGCTTGGTAGCCGTTGCTTTTTTCACTGAGTTGATCAATATCTTTCCCAAGCTGCTCTACCTTTTCCTTAGCTTCTTTGTTCTCTTTGGATAGGCTAAAAATACCATTAATAGAGTCTTTGGAATAAAAGTTATCTCGAATAAACTTCTGATTATAAACAAGAACCTTACATCCATCGTTTGTGTGAGAACAGTCTTTGTATTTAAGGGGGTCGAGCGCATAAAAGTAGTTGGAGAATGTACTTTTACCAGTACCATTTAAGCCATAAATGATGTTTACTTTTTTATCTGTGTTGAGAGTTGTTGTATTTCGATAACTTGCCACATTACCAAGGTTTATTTGTGTAATCATATAATGCCTATACCAACTGGAAATTGAACTTATTAGTCATGCTTATTTGAAACAGCCATTGAAGCGCCACCAATATCATATCCACTTTTAGAATGAGAAAAAGTATGTCAAATCACGGCTCGGCAATAAGGTGAATTAATTAGGTGTAACTTAAAAAGGGGCAAAGGTGAGTTATATTGATAAATCGTCGATGGACAAAAACGTTTCAGAGCCGAATGACGGCTCTGTGCCATGAGCGGACGGTCATAATCTTAGTCTCTTGTTATCTTTCAACGTACTCACAACAAGATGTAAATGTGAATTCTTCGCTTTCACCAACACCCTCGTTGGTGAACTCAACGAAAATATTACCTGAAACGTCAAAGTTTCCATCTTTATTTTTTACGATATTTAACTCTTTAACATCGCACCAATTATGAGCACACCCGATATAAACAGAACCTTCTGCTTCTTGGTATATCGAGTGACTTAAATTTAAACCATCTAATTTAGAAGGATCGGACAAGCCCAATTCAAACCAATCTAAAACGATTTCTGTTCGGGTTGGTTGTTCATCGTAATCAAGACCTGAATCAAATTCTTCTAGGGGAAGTGTTATTCGATGAAAGAGAGTTTTAGATAAACCTATAGTTTCATTTTCGAACCAATATGATTCGATAACGCCTTTCTTTACTTGAGTTTTACTCTGTAATCCAATTTGCACCAGAACCTTCCTTGAAACATAACGAGACTGTAGAATTACTCAAGCAGCCAAATTCAATTAAAAAACGAGTTCCTGTAATTAACTCTAAGCGTTTTTAAAGCATTAGGTAATGCATTTGGAACCCATAAAACAGACTGTTTTTCTTAAAAAGGAGAAATTCTACAGCCTCAAGGCCCCAATAAGGGGCTGATAATTGATGGTTAACATAAGCGACGAAGGAGCAAAAACCAACTGTTATTTGTCCTTTTGAGTGACTTATATTTTTATATATTCAACAAACCTTTGCAGTTAGGGTATTTAGAACACCCCCAAAACTTATTACCAGCATATTGCCCATTTTTAGCAGTTCTTAGAACCATTGCTGAGCCACACTTTGGACAAAAAGGTATTTCAGTTTCTTCAAAATCATTTTCTTCAATATTGTTTTCTACTTGAGTAAATTTAAGTTGATTATCACTTTCTGGTTTTACTAATTTCTGAGGCTCATTTGATTCCTCATCATTAAGAAAATAATTAATCAAAACAGCGATAACAAATGTATGTGGTAACGCTGCCACAACGCAGTATGGAGCAAAGCAAGCCCCAAATATGAAAAGTTGATTAACAATTATTATAATAACCCAAGTTACAAAAAAGGCCTGGAAGTTATTGAATGCAGTCTTCAGTATGTTTTTTATCACGACCTTACCTTTAAAATATAAAGCGCTTCAATAACCGGCGCAGCTCTGCTGCGTCCGGCGCCCTACGTGCGTAGTTAATTGACTTGTTAGCAATCAATTGCGCTGATTCTCAACATTTGGTCTTTAATACTATCAAAGTAGCAAGACTCAAATTTATATGAGTAGCCACCAGTATTATGGTTGCTAGGGTATCTCAAATGCTGGTCCATAAAATTTGGCTTGAATTTTTTCATGTGAGCCTCAGCCATTTCAGCCTCGCGAGGGTTCAAATCACTCGCCTGATAACTCGAAAAGTCAAAAGGATGCTCTAGATTAAATTGTGGCCCTGGAAAGAGCTTTTTGTATTCAGTCTCGAGTGCTGCGATATCATGTACTCTTTTAGTTTGCCCCTTTTTTAGCAGCATGTACTTATAAAACAGTTCAACAGAGTGGTAAAGCTGATACGCAATGGCATTTTCATATTCAGAAGCGTTTTTTAGCTCAGAGTCAGATTTTGCAGACACTTTGCCAATTTCTATATAAGCAAGTGCCATTGATAAAAACTCTTGATTCGAATTTGACACCTAACCCTCCTTGATTGCTAACAGCTTATTGAACACTGTTTTGGTGGTTCTTAACACACCAAAACGGCATATATTACATACACGAATAATTTCATCAATAATTACTTTTGTAAACAAGAATTAAAATAGCGAGAAATTAAGCTTGTTATTTTGCACCAAAGCGGCGATTAATAATGTTATCGTATAAAATTAGGCTTCTACTCAAAAACACAGGAATAAATTTAACTTTTTCAATGTCCGGTTATCGCTCAAAGCCGTCCTATAAAGTAATTACTTTAACACGTTTGGGGCAAAAGCTTGTTAGAACAAAAGGCAGACTGCGACAAATAGCATCGAAAAGTTTCGAACTTTATTGTCCTCCGATATGATAGTTACCCACATAAGGAATGTCTTTCATTACTGGCTTCTTCTTATCAACTCATTTTGACGTAATATTGCTAAGGTATCAGACGGTGTAACTTTCCATGCGTCCGACAATCTGCGTAAAGTAAAAACCCCTAATTCAAGTCTATCATCGGGTGATAAAAAGTGATGTAAGTGTCGGCCAGCGACTGAAATAGTGACAGCAGCCCCCTGTGCACCATTATTATAAACTGCCATCCCTTTGTTTTTATTCTCGCCATGAAATGAAGCTTTTACTTCGCTTTTCAAGCCAAATAACACGCCGCACAACCCGGTTAACTCGCTTTTAGTCAACTGAATTATCGTTTTACTTGCCCAGTCTGGTGATTCACCAGGGGAGTTAATAGTAGTCATTTCAATACTTAACGTCTGCAAGCCAAGCCGACTAGATGTGTACTGAACGTTCATAGCTGTGCGCTTTAATGGTTCTGGGTGCCTATCTGCATAAAATGTAAGTGCTTCACCAAAATTGTTCTGTTGTGACATTCTTCCCCCTAAATATCTAAGCGTTTACTCGCTGCTCTTAGGCGTTCATCACCCCTAAAGTCATATTTTTGCGTTGTTGCTAAGCTTGCATGGCCCATTGCATCTTTAACTGTAATTAGATCTTCGCCGTTCTCTAGCATTGACGAAGCGAATGTCCTTCTTAGGTCATGCGGGGCACACTTTTCTATACCGGCCTCGACAGATCTACTGTTTAAAATATGGTAAATTGCCTGGCTAGTCATGCGCTCTGAGGTAACATCATCGTATCTACGAACACGACTAAATAGTGGCCCTGGAATATCACTTCGCACTTCCTCAATCCAGCTTTCAAGCCTTTGAAATGCGCCATCTGGCAAGTAGGCCATGCGCTCTTTATTACCTTTACCTAGCACTTTTAGCGAGCGGTTATGCCGGTTATAATGAGAAAAATCAAGGGATACAACTTCAGCTCTTCGTAATCCGCACCCGACTAAAACAGATAAAATAGCGTTATCTCTAACCCCAATAGCAGACTTATCACTTTCACATGTGAAAAATAATTTCTTAACTTCAGCAGGGGCCAGGGCTCTACCTTTAGGTATTCTTGACCCTCTAACCGACTTAACTAACTTGATATGTTGGTAAGTATCGGTGCTAATAAGCTTAAGTGTCCATGCCTCTACGGCTACACCTTTTATTGCCGCCAAGTAATTATTTATAGTGGCCGGTGCTTTTCCCGCATCAGTGAGCATGGTCAAAACTGCCTGTACATGGTGCCGCTCAAGCATACCCCAAGGACAGGTTCTTAAATCATGATAGCCCATCATTTTAGCTATGTTGTTTAAAAACGACCTCATGGCTAGCCGGCTACTTTCAGCCCTTAAGCCCATTAAGTATGAAACAGCAGGATTTTTTTCAATACCATTTACACCAGTGCCAGCAGCCTCCGCACTTAATACTTCAAAAGTACGCTCTGCAGGGAGAAATGTGACTTCGGTATTTTCATCATTGTTTTGTTCGTGCATTTTTTGATGCCTCAAAGTAACTTTGTGCTTTTGCTCCATACTTAGTTTAAGTTTGTGTGTTTAGAACAACCCTACATAATGAAGTACGGACATATTATCTGTGTTTATTTTGCCCAGTATCACACCTAAATTACAGCTTCTAATTTTAAATTCTGATGGTGTTGACTCGATATTTATTATATCACAGGCTCTACTTTCTAAAAGGTACATTTTAATAAGTAGAGGTAAAGCTGAATTCGCATAAACATAGTAAAGAGTAGGCTTTTAAGTTTGATGAACAACTCCCACTAAACGCTGCGCGTTTTGAAGGTGTTTCAAAAAGAAAGCCTAAGCTACCTTTTTAGGCTGGTTCCCAGCCTGAATACCTAACGCCCAGTTTAAGTTAACTTGCGCACTGGCTACATCGCGGGGCTTCTCACAACCACATTCGCATGAGTGCCAGCGGTCTGCTAAGGATTTCTTCTTCTTAGCTCCGCAGTCTGGGCAGGTTTGACTTGGCTTAACTTGCTTTGTTGGTACTTCAACAAATTCGCTACTAGCTTCTTCCGCTTTGTATCGCAGTAAATTAAGAGTCATGGCTGGCGCGGTGTTCAGAATTTCCCGATTCAGACCAGCCTTTTGTTTCACCATTTTTCCGTTTTTCTCGACAGTACCTTTGGCACTGCGAGTCATGTTCTTAACGGTGAGTTTTTCGGTGGCGATCAATGCCGCCACTTCAACTAATTTTGCAGTTTCTTTATGAGTAAAATCGAGTCTTTGACGGGCGATTTTCTGGTGGAGTTTGGCAATTTGATGCTTTAATTTTCGCTGGGTGCGAGTGCCTTTTTTCGCTAACGCGAGGTCACGCTGTAAAGAGGTTAATCGCTCTTTGCTGTTTCTGAGGTAACGGGGGTTTTCGACTTGCTCAAAATTACCATCCTGATCGATAGTCGAAAAGTAATGAGAAACACCCCAATCCAAGCCAACAGCTTTAGTGCCACAGTTTCTCTCAATGGTGTCATACTCCATTGAAACTGAAATGAACCACTCACCATTCTTTCGGATGATTTCGGCTTGCCTCCTGTGTTTCTAGCTTTACCTCGGATCTTAACGATACCAACATCAGCCAAATAAACAGCACCATGCTTTTTTTCTTTCAGGTTGAGCTTCCAACCATCACCATGAGCCTTGTAGCCCCAACCTTTAAAGCGTTGAAATGGTTTAAAACGTGGGAATCCAGCTTTCTTATCACCTTTTTTGAGCCGTCTAAAAAAACCGTCAAAAGCCAGTGCAACACGTTTTAATGTGACTTGCTCACTCTGAGCATTAGCATTGAAAATGCCATGCGCTTTACGATTATTACGCCACAGAGTGTTGATTTTGCACTGTTCGTGAAAATTAAGACTGTAATTAGAATCACGATATGTTTCGATGCGATCACGTAAAGCCCAGTTGTACAACTGGTGATGGTGGACAAACAAATCCATCAGCGATTCTTCTTGAGAAACTGATGGTTTCATTTTATATGTAACTTTACGGATTGCTTTTTTCATAACAACTAATTATATTTAGTGGTTATGAAAAAACAAGCCCTAAAAACGCTGTATCACAGCGTTTATAATATTCACTATCATTTAGTTCTTGTAACTAAATATCGTCATCGCTGTATCACGCCAGAGGTTGCCGCGTACTTAGAATCTCAGTACAAAAGGTTGTTAAAATCTTGGGATTGTGAGCTTTTGGAGTGCAATGGTGAGTCAGATCACCTTCACCTTTTAATTTCTGCTAATCCCAAGATGCAACCAAGTAAAATGGTGAACAGTTTAAAAACTGCTACATCAAGACTTGTGCGAAAGGAGTTTTCCGAACACTTGGGTGAGTTTTACTGGAAGCCAGTTTTTTACAGCAGAAGTTATTGTCTGGTTAGTTGCGGAGGTGCACCACTTGAAATCGTGAAGCAATATTTAGCTCAGCAGGAAGGATTTGATTAAAGCCACCACTTCGTGGTGGTGCGCCTTTCACCACCACCTAAATTAACTCGCTTTGGCTCATTAGATTTAGATGGAGCACTTGGCGCTATTGGGTAGATCAGATAGCTTAAAGTTGGAATTTAGAAGAAGAATGACAGCTTTGAGCGATAACCAGATATAGAAAAGTTAAACTTGTTTTTGTTTTGATGATTTGACTCTTAATCTGTCCCATAACATTGTTAACCGGCATATTAATGGAGTTATTAAGGTATGTAATATATGCAATTTTGGTGCGTTAAACCATTAAAATGGTGTTCAATAAGGTGCTAAGTGTAAAAAACGTAAATATGGTCAAATGGTCGTTACTTTAGTTTCGATAAGTGAAAAGATATAAAAAATTCACTTCAGGAGAAAAGTATTACCATGATTAATATGCCTAACAAATTAATTAATGCTTCCTATAATATGCCTCTCAGCGCCATGCGCTTGAGAACATTAGCATTGTCGAAATTAGAGCCTCTAAGTTATTTGTTTGGCATCTCCAACCCAGTAACAATTTTTGCAAGTGAGTGGCAAGAAATTTTTATTGAGTCGGAAAATCCATACAGAGACATAAAAAGGGCTGCCTCTGCTTTCTCCAAGGCTATGGTTCAGTGAGTTGCTTGGATACTTTAATCGCATCTTCTTTTATCATTTTACAAACTTTAACCCAGGCTAAGATTAGAAGAAAACACCACCCTCCCCGACAGCCCTTACACAGCAAGGCTTTGCGCGCTATTTGGCTTTTTAAATGAGACAGAAAAACGTCTAATTTTTAACATTTGAGACAGTTTTAATCGTGAAAAATGCGAGTGAGAAGTGTCTCAATCTGGCTATTTACGACACGCTAGCACACTAAAAGTCTGAGATAAAAAAGTGTAAAAATTCACTTTTTAATATGCCAACATATTAAATAATGCCCATAAAAAAGGATTCACCGTGTCTCAATATGGCTATTTAATAGAGTCTTAGCAGCTAAAAGTCTGAGATGAAAAAGTGAAAAAATACACTTTTTTATTATGTGGTCAGGCACTTTTTTACCAAATTTAAGGCTGTTTTACGCGTTAAAATGACAACCAGTGAACGGATTTGGCGCGCTCAAATCAGCGATTTTTATCGTAGCTTCACGCGCAATCGGTGAAATAGTGAATACTCAATGTAGAATTCCCTGCTTTCACTAGGCCGTTTCTAACTCAGAATAATACGTTTTCTCACACTTAGCAGTGTGAAATTATAGTGGCATAGTTAATTTTTCCACCTAATCTATGTGAGTGAAACGCATTTCATTTTTTACAATATAATATTAAATTTTTAAAAAATATTTTTATTTTGTAATAGCTTATACTGTTTAGCATAAGTCAATATTCATAGTGTCAGGAAACTCTTGCTTGAAAATAAGGGTAAGCGCGCAATTAAACCCACATACCAATATTAATGCTACCTATGCATAATTTACTCAGCATATTAACCTGAGGTAATTATGAATAAACAGCAAAAAATAAAACACTGGCAAGGCATTTTTGAGCAGCAAAAATCGAGTGGTTTAGCCATCATTCAATTTTGTCGTGATAACAACATTAACGCATCGACTTTCTATGTTTGGCGTAAACGCCTTTCTGACGAAACGATAAGGGTTAAAAAGCAACAGGTGATCCCGTTTGTTATTCATGAGCAAGCCTTTACACACCCTTCAATCATTAAACTCACCACACCAAACGGCTATCAAATAGACTTCGAGTCGACATTAGCGCACCAAGCACTCGCCAAATTATTGAGCGTACTGTGACACCTTGCACCCACCAAGTTTACTTGGTCACGGGATTCACCGACATGCGAAAATCAATCAATGGGTTAAGTATTATTGTCAGCGATACCCTATCTCTCGATCCTTTAAGCCAAGCGTTAGTTTAGATCTACCAACCAGTCATTTAACATTTGGCAGTTTTCCAAGTGATGATTTTATGAGATCAATACTTAGTGCTATTAATAATATGCTGTTAGAAATATTAGCGGCCAGTGCATATAAAGAATATCGAGAACGTGAACGTAAGCAAAAAGAAGGTATTGTAAAAGCACAGCAAAAGGGACTTTATCACGGTCGTCAGCCTGATTTAGAGGCTCATGATAGGATTGCCTCGTTTACTGAAGCTGGATTTAGTATTAATAAAACGGCTGAAGCAGTTGGAGTTAGTCGAAGTACGGTAATTAGAGTTAGAAAAAAGCTTAAAAATTTAGACTAAGGTTAATTTCGAGGGGATGGGCGCAAAACCCCATAAACAGTCATTCTGACTGACTCATTACGATCCCAGCAATAGCTAAACACAATACTCTATTTAGCAAGTAAAGTTGTCATTCGGTAAATTTAAGTTGCTAAAGTTGTTTTGAATCTTTTGGAGAGACTATTATTTCCCTTGTTGATTTTGTCTTAACAATCCAAGTCTTTTTATCTCTTCATCAATAGCTTGAATATCCAGAAAATGGCCACTCGCAAATCGCCTAAACAGTTCCATAACAAGCTTTGTAACATCATTTAGACCTCTTAATCTAAACGTAATTTCTACAATTAGCTGGGCAAATTTATTTTCAGAGTATTTTCCTTCGAGACATTGCATTGCTGAGCTACAGCAAGCATATACAATATTTTCAGTGAACTTCCACTCTGACAAATCTAGGCTTTCAAACGTACCTAGATAAGCTGTACAAGTTGACTTGATACAGCACTCTGTTAAAACTTGAAGTGCTATTTCGGGTGAGTGATAGGAGTTGGAGTTCATCTTTAATATCTTAGCAGCTAAGAATTGCCCAGTTTCATTTGATCTACATAGATTTATTACATCAGTGTGAGAAATGGGCACCCTTAGGTGAGAAAATACATTACATCTTGCTAACCTCTCTTCAATACCTATAGCGCCTTTTTTAACCCTTAAGACCAACTGATAAACGTTGGCAATTGGCAGCTCTAGCGTTCTGTAGTAATTACAGAAAGTAGTATCTAAACAGAAGATAGGGATACCATGAGAGACAGAAAGCTTCACAGAGGAATAATGTGAAATATCTAAAATGTCTTTAATTCTTAGCAAAGGCTCTGGTACGTTAAAAGAAATTGGTGTTAGTTCTTCACAGTATTCAATCAGCTCTCTAAGCGACTTAACATTTTGGTCTTTAGCAATATCTTCTGCAGTCTTTTTAAAATAATTGCCATCGACTTTGCCAACAGATAAATAATCCTCTCGTCCCATTTGTTCAAGCCAAGTAAGAACTATATTTTTTGTTTCTCCTGAAACATATACTTCTATATCTGACTCTATAAGCGCAGAAGCCAAGCCAGTATAACTGAAATATACTAAAGAAAGCGCATCCAAAACTAGTTTATCAACTATGGGCTCTCCTTCTGAAAACAAATCAAGGAACTTATTACTTTCCTTATCGCTTAAGTATATAAATGCACCTTTAACTATATCGTACTTAAAAGAACGGTTTATTCTCATCAAAAGTGGTATCAACTGTCCATCAATATGTGGCTCAATTAACTGTTTTTGCTCTGAGAAAACATCTATTTGTTTTAATAACCCATCGATTCCTTCCTGCTCATTAAACGTCATCTGATAAAAGCAGTCATTTCCAGCATTGATAGCAGACCTGATATCTAAAGAAATCCTGAATGCACCAACAATTGGAGATAGTTTTTCTATTAAGGTTACTGTATCCATGCCTAACTGATTCGAGTCACCAGCGTCCATTTCAAGCAACATTTCACCCAGAGGACTGTCAACATCTAATAGGTACTCATTAGTTTCACAACCTTCCACCAACAGCTTAGTAAATTGTTTTTTACCTTTTCTATAAGTTGCGGCTGCGAAACAACGATCAGAGGGGTAGCTTCGCTCTATACGTTTGTCTGATTTAGATAAAGTTCCAAAATGAATATTAGTTAAGTGGGTTGCGATACCTGCCGGATCATCAATAAACCACTCCAACAAAATTGACTCGGCAAAAGCAACATCTACCACCGAGATAGATTGAACTAATTGTAATTTCTCATATGAGTAATCATCAAACAGACTCGTTGGAATTTCATGTATATTTTTTTCAATATCACTCTCTGGTAATCCAACCTTAATGCTATTTTGAATTAGCAAAGTCCAAAAGTAGCTTGATCGCGGATACCTAGCTAATGATTTTTGAATTAGTGTGTTGGCATTTTCAAATTCAAGTAATAAAAACTCCCTTGAGATTCGCACAGCAGCTAGTCGATAGCTATCCTGTTCACTATCCATATTTGCAAGAAAAGAATCTAATTTTTCAAATTGCTCAGAGCCTAACAATGCTTCTGAATAAGCATCTATGATTGGAGAAGCCCAAGGTTTTTGAGGAAGCAATGGTTCTATTATCTTTGTAACTTGATAGTTCAACCCCATTTGGTTCAAGCTTAGACAAAGTTGATAAAGTGCTTGGGGGTTAATCTCTTGCGTAATTTTTTCATATTCAACTAAGTATTTTTCAAGATTATCCGATAATTTTTGTTTATCTCGTAAGTCAGTCGGATCGAATGCAATGGCACTTAAAAAAATTTCGATAAATTGCTTGATTTGAGGTTTAGAGGCCGTTACGTTACCACCTTTGTCTAACCATCTCTTGACTTGCCTTTTATTAATACCACCTTTTAAATAAGTCATTGATAATTGAGGAAAATCATTTTCGTTTATGTCTTCAGGATTTTGAGCGCGGAGTTTATTGCTAGGTTTAGTATTGACTGGAATGTTGGTTTGAAGACGCGTTCTAATGTCAGGGATGACTTTTTCGGCTTCTTCAATATGCTCATCACAAAGCTCTGTTAAATCTACGTCCTCAAACCATGTTGTAGCAAGTAAAACGGCTGCTGCTTGAAATACTCTTCCATCATCAATCTTAGAAGAAAGAGCTTTGACGGATTCTATTGTCTCAATGAGTAAGTCAATTAGCGACTGGTTTATCATCCAAAAATGTTTAGTACCAATCAAATTATGAACTTTGTATGCACTGCAAAGTAAGTTTAGAACGGTGCTATTTTGGTTAGGATGTTCAAGTACTAATTCTTTGGCTAGATCGAGGGATAATTCATACTCGCCAAGTCTCAGAGCACATCTTACGTAAGAGCATAAGTCTTGTTCTCTAATTCCAACAGTCCCTTTAGATATTTGCTCGTTAAGCTCTTCTAACTGAGCTAACTTTTCAAAATAAGTTTCTTTAGATAAACTCTTGGCAACCTTACTTGACTTGTATCGCTTTAAGGCTCTTTCCGAAGAAATCTTATTCAAAAAATGTAAATACGCAGCTTCGACAATATCTTTAACAATAAGAGTAGAGCGTTCACTTTCAATTAACTCTAAAAATAAATCTGGCACTATATCGTAAGGCTTTCCTTGAGTCGCGTGGAGCTTATATTCAAGGACTTTGAGTAGACTTTTACATTCTGAATCTAACTTATCTACAGTTTTCAAACTTTCTATAAAGATGAGAGCTTTAGACCAACACCTATGAGTTACTAGCCTAGCAAACTCTTTAATAAATGTTTCTAGCCCGTCTGAAGACAAGTCAGTTATTTGAAAACTTACAATTTCTACTGATGCTTCATCTTTGGCAAAAACGTTATGGCCTTTTTCTGTTTGTTGATGTACGGACGGCTCTTTAGTCAATTCAGCTACTTCCTTTATTAGTGACCACATCACCAATGCTTACATTGCCATTTCCTGAGCTATAAACATTGTGGCCTGTATTAGTGCTTTGCGTAACATTAACAACATCGCCTGAATTTTTGATATTTTTAAGAAACTCATTTAACTCTTGATGTTCTGTAATTTTTCGTTCAATGGCGTGAGGTGCCAAGTCTTCGTTTATACCAGCATCAATTAACAACTCCGCAATTTTTTCAATTTCAGAATCATCTATGAGCCAATTTTTTAATTTACGTTTTAATAAATCAAAACCAATAGAAGCGCCCTCTTTAACACCATCATAGATTAATCCTGACAACATAGTCGCAGTTAAAAATTCCATCTTTTTCCTTAATAATTTCTAATGATTCTTAGCTAAACTAGCTGTTAAGTATATATTATCAATATATATGTACCAATTAATCAATTTTTAACCACTACATTACCTTTAAATACTTTCGGGAAGTTTATGCTTGCATCACAATCCCCCAGTGTCTATAACCAGCCCTCACTCAAAACCGGAGTTTTTCAAGTTAGTTGTCGCATCAAGTTAAATTTTATGCCGCCCGCATTGCTTCTTTTTTTTCTGGATTTAAATTTACTTCATTGATCATTGTCCAATCTCGAGATTTTCCTGACCAACGACTTGGGTTCTGTAATTTCGCCATTTCATTTACCTGATGACGTTTCGCTAGTATCGCTTTATCTAATCCTAAATGACGCTGGTTTGGCGTGACAAATTTAATACCGCTGTGCAAGTGCTCATCGTTGTACCAATCAACAAATCCGCTAACCCACTTTCTTGCGCTACCCATGCTTTCAAAGGCTTTCTCAGGGTATTCCGGGCGATACTTTAACGTCTTAAATAGCGATTCAGAATAAGGATTATCATTACTCACAGACGGTCGGCTAAATGAAGGAACAATACCTAACTCCTGCAATGTCGCTAATAACGTTGCCCCTTTCATTGGACTGCCATTATCCGAGTGCAGTGTGACTTGCTCAGGCTTTACCTGCTCTCGCCTGCAAATATCTACCATTAAATCAGCCGCCAGTGTGCTTAGTTGTGTGTCATGAACCTGCCAACCAACTATTTTTCGACTATAAATATCCATCACTAAATATAAGTATAAAAACTGACCTTTAACAGCTGTTGGCAAATACGTGATATCCCATGTATAAATTTCGTTTACACGTGTTGCCCTGAGCGCTTTTGGCTTTTTTATCTTTTTATTTGGTTTAACTTTTTCTCTGTGTGTTAATAATTTATGCGATTTCATAACGCGATAAAACGAGCTTTCTGATGCTATCCACACATCTTTATCCAATAGTTTAGGGACTATCTTGCTGGGTGGTAAATGTCCATATTCTATTGAATTAACAGTCTTAATTATACGCTGTTGCTCTAATTCAGTTAGCCTGTTAGGTGGTCGCTTTATCGTACTTGTTCGCTTATCTGTCATATCATCAGCTTCAATCCAGCGTTGAATTGTTCTTGCCGTTAGACCAAGTAACTCACATGCTTTTTCTTGCCTTGCCCCTGATTTCTGCGCGTCGGTAATGAGCTTTATCAATTCATGACGCTCAGTTGAGCTGGTTAATCGTCCTCGTTGAAACCCCAGAGCGCATCGGCTTTTTTTTTGAGTACGAGTAAGGCGGCTGTTTCTGCTAACGCTTTGTCTTTACGATTAAGCTCTTTTTGAAGCTGCTTAATTTCTTGTTTGAGCTGTTTACTGTCTGATTTTACGGGCTTCGTTGAAGGCCCTTTAGCAAAATTTTTCTTCCACTGCTCGATATGATGTGGGTAAAGCCCTTTACTACGGCAGTATTCATTAACGGCTGTGTCATCCAAACGTCCACATTCAATAATTGCGTTAAGTCTTTCTTCAAGATCCCAGTCTTGTGGTCGTTTTTCTGATGTCATTTGGCTGCCTGTATAGTCCGTTTCAAGTTCATGGTTTTTAGCAAGCGCTATCCAACGTTGCAAGGTTGAATAACCGATGCCTAAATCAAGTGCAATATCTTCTAGGCGAACATCATCACATTGAGATAATGCTTTTTCAACAGCTTGAACTTTAAATTCTTGTGTAAATCGACGTCTCATTTTATCTGCCTCTATTAAAAGTTAGAGGCGACAACTATCCTGACACAGGGGGAAACACTCTTAAGAAACTTAGATTAACTCTGGGTTTCCCTATCATTGGTTATAATGAACTTAAAGCCACAGCACAAAGCAGAATGTCGCCTAAATAATTTTGGGGCAAAGGTGAGCCAGCGCTGATCTGGCTGACTCCAAGCGAATGGGGTCAAATCTTGACTTCACACATTAAGAATCTTCAATGTCCATTCATGGCACAGAGCCGTCCTTCGGCTCTAACTCATTTTTGTCCAAAAGTGAGTTTCAATCTTTGTTGTCACAATTTTTCTTTGGATAGGCACGTTGATTGAATCTAAGTTTTGATCTTTATTGTCATACATACCTTCTATTGACACGAAAGGAACGGACTGGGAAGGCAAAAAAGTTTCAAACATTATTGTCTTCCGACAATAACCTAGATCCACTGTTACCTTGGACGTTAGCTATACGCTTATAGTAAATTAGAGGAGCGCCTCAGTAAAAACATAACGGGCAGTTACACAAAATCCGTTACAGGCTCTTTCTGACGTTTTTTAATACCTCAGCCTAAAGCATTTAGCAAGCAACTTTCATCTGGCTTTATACAATCACTACACTAAAATTATCTTCAGATTGCAAAACTAATCTTTCAATTTCTTCTTGGATCAGCATAATCACGTTTGATACATCTGTGTTTAATAAATATTCAGATTCAGACCAAAACCCATCACTACAAAGAATCAAAACTTGATTATTAGCAGTCGCCATGGTTTGTACCGTGAGTGAATTACGGTTATTTGAGCCAATTTTCAACTTTGTAGAAATTAAGTGCCTAGATTTGTCATAAGTCTCTTTTGATATTACTCCCTTATTATAAAGTTTTAAGGCCGGCACATCATCCTGAGTTAGCCACTTAACACCTTTATCTGTCAGGCTTCCTATCCGACAATCTCCACAGTGAGCTAAAGTCATCTTTTCTTCAGAAACAACTGCTACACAGCAACAAAAAGATAGGTTGTCGTGCTCAGGTGACATTAAGTGGAGTGCTTCAAAAATGTTATTCCTTAACAACTGCTTAGGATTAACAATGTTAGTCCAATTCGATTTAGCTAAGTTTTCCGCGAAAACATTAACAGCTGCTAATGTTTTTTGATTATGATTAATACCATCACATACAAGGTAAACATTACCATTTGGAATACTCCATTCTTTTACTGTATCTGCATTAACTGGCTGCGCAGGGCCTTTCCCAGTACAAATTATATTTGTCATTCCATTTAAACCTTCCCTGATGCTAATTGATGGAACCGTTCTAAAACTATATCAATTCGTTCAGGCTCTTCAGCATTTAACGCATTTGCGAAAAGATATTCGAATTGACTATCTGCCATAAAATTTGACATATTTTGCTGAATATAGATGATTAATTCGGGCGGTCCCTGAAAAATATCATCTATTAAAGCATCTCTGCCATTAATTAGAATACATATATCTTCTGCATCCTTACTTTCTAAAATATCGATTTTGCGCCCAAAAAACGCTGCTAACTTAGTTGCTAATAAATACTTTGCTTTAACTATTTTAATTTGAATCCCATGTGGTAAATCATACATTACAGGATCCTCTTGGCCAGGCTTGAACCATTCATTACTAAAACCAAGAATACTCTCATCATCTGGCATTACATCAACAAGGATACCATCACAAACAAATCGGCAAATAGGTGCGTCTTCATCATCTTCTGGAATATACTCTTTAAATCCAACGTCTCTTAATTTTTGACTCAATGAATAATAACCAGCTGTACTCGTAACAGAAACAATAAAATCTACATCTTTTGTACTTCTAATATCTATTGGTTGTGCATCATCAAGATGTAATGAAACGGTTGCACCACCAACAAAAGTAACCAATCCTAGTAGATTCTCACCTAGTGCATCAGCAACACTCATTAGCATTAATTCATGCTCTGTTGGAGTTCTCATATCTTTCCTTTGTTTAATTGTTCTAGAAAAGGAAGTGCTTGCTCCCTTTCCCTAGCTGTGCCTATTCTAAATATATCCACTAGAGCAAGCTGTTGGTATAGCCAACTATCAATCATTACTGCTTTTGTTACAGATTTATATAATGGGTCTATAGCGACCCCTTTAGCAGTTCCCCTAGCGCATGGCCAGACAGGGGGAGTTACGTTAGAGCTTGCAAATATTTCTTTAAAAACAGGTGCTGCGTATGATGTAGGTATCCCACGAACTATACGACCAGGCTCAGTGTAAAATGAAACTCCAGCACCATAACGAATAAAATTTACAAGTACTGTACGGTTTACTTTAATACTTTTAGAACCTAGCCGGAATAATAAACCCGCATCAATGCTTCGCTTAACAGCATTATTTGCTTCACTTAAAGATATGAAAAGATGTTGAGCTAACTTACGGTATGTCCATTGATTATCAAATTCATATTTAGATCCTTGTAAAAATTCATCAATAATTGATAGCTCTTTTAAATCAAAATCTTCTAATTCATTTGATACGACTAACTCCTCTTGCTTAATGTCATACTGACTAATTTTTTCTACATCATTACCGAGGTGCACCCATGCCTCACCTTGTAACTCTCTTGTTAGCGATAATGACTCATGGCTTGATTCCTCAAAACTAAGGACTTTAAGTACTACAAGTAAATCTTGATTTTTTAGCATAGCTCTCCTTATGGATGTTCGCTGTTCGCAAACAGAAAACAGATGTTTACCACTTCAACACTTAAATGGCAAGAGTTATCTTTAGCTAATTGTTTCATATCGCCGGTTATTGTTGTGAGTTCAGCCATTCTAAGCAGTCTATCTTTTTTTAATTTCTAACCCGCAGCTATCTGGTGCTTAAGTTTCAAACTTTACTGTTCACCTACAAGTGGGTTGAAAGCAGTGCAGCCGACTAACAATTGATAACTCTCATCTCACAGAATTATTTAACTTATAAGATCTATTGCTGGTGCTGAACAAGTACATCGTATTATTATGAACAACGTAGGGAGCTGGCACTGTGTACTTTATATCAGCACCCCAAACACCATACTCTTTCGGTACTATAGAGAAGCCAGCTGTAGCAACGGCAATACTGTCAAATCCCTCATAGCCATTTAGGATCGTCATAGTTACAACGTCTTTTACTTCACCGTTATAATTCACCTTACCATTAACCTCTATTTTTACAGCTGAAGCACATGAACCGTTAAAAACAGCGGGGTCATAATCGACAAAGTGAGGATGTGGTTCAGGTGAAGTATAGATGTAAAGTTTGCGCGTTT
Source organism: Pseudoalteromonas arctica A 37-1-2 (assembly GCF_000238395.3). GTDB lineage: Bacteria > Pseudomonadota > Gammaproteobacteria > Enterobacterales > Alteromonadaceae > Pseudoalteromonas > Pseudoalteromonas arctica. The sequence goes on along the minus strand of NZ_CP011027.1, from coordinate 19,598 downwards.
CGGCGTTGCACAATGCGCCACCTTTATAAAAATACATGAAGTTATTACTATCTCTGGCGTTGTCTGATCTGGCAATGCCAACGTACTCTGTACCAGCAATATTATTAAACGTTTCTTTTAAACCGCTTTCAACAAGATTAAGCGCAGAAGCATCAAGGTCTTGTTCGTTTAATTCACCCAAAAAAACAAGCATAGGTTTCCAGTTAAATGCTCTATCTGCTTGTGATTGCGCTCCCATGCTGCCTGCAAGGTCTATTAATCCATCTGAAAGAAATGCTAGAGCGTACTCGGCACCAACTAACGCATTATTCGATTTAAACTGAGCATTTTCAGGCAAATCAACATCAGATAGCCCAGCTGTTTTGCGGGTCATATTAGCTACATTTAATGCAAAGCTAGATTTATCATTAAACTGGTAAACGTCATTTGACTGCATTGTTATCACAGGCGGCTGAGTTGACATGCAAGCAGTTAAGGTTAGCGCCGAAATCGTTAAAGCTGTGTTTTTTAAAAAATGCATATTTTATATTCCGTATATTTTATTTGAGTAATATTATCATGAACAATAAATTGTTATGCTGCTTTAAACTTTGAAAAGTCACATAATGGCTAACGAGCAAAAAACAATGAGCGACCCTTTCAAGGAAGGGCTCAGCTAGACCATCATGCATTTAAGGGTTTGTAATAAACAAACCCTTAACCCCGAGCTCCTTCCCGGCCAACTTCATTGCTTTTTCTATTTTTTCTCTCTCTTTCTCATTCTAATCTCAGGGCGAGGCCAGCCAAAGTAGTACCACAAAAGTTAATATTAAAAGAGTTTCATGGTTAACTTCCATTATATTGCATGATGGTCTAGTCTTAACCTATTAACTGTAATTTGTTCTATCACTACAAATATCGAGTGCATGCCATGCCTTTTATCGCGGATCGGTTTGATGAGTTAAAAAACAATATCCATTCTCTCAATACAATTCTCACACATACGCAGCCATTAGCCGCTCTTGCCTACCCACTACCCTGCACCTCAAAGGGAATGGAAAGTGAACCGGTTAAATATATTGCAGCAGAAGAACATACCGGACATAAGGCTGGTGAACTCGCGGCATCCTGCTACCAAGACCTTTACATACAACCAGGCTATTCACAAAAATCAGCGCGGCGCACTGTCGGCGTTATTTGGCTCTCCCCTGCCCAAAACCCAACAAGCATTACTATCCCTGAGCTGGTGGATAAAATAAACGCGGCAAAAACGGATATCGAAAACCATATCATTCAAACGTATGAAACAAGGCAAGACCGGTTTGAAGCGCTTCGCGCAGAGTGCCCTGGTATTATGACTATGCACCTATATAGGCATATTCGATGTTATTCAGAGCAAAACATTCAATCAATTCGGTTCGCCTGGCAAAGAAAAGACTCGCTATCAAAGCCGGTTAAAAAAGACCTTTTACTTAAAATTGAAGAGGAGTTTGATAGAACGGGACCAGAATACCGCGTACCTCTTGAGCAATTGATCAATAAAATTAAGCAAACTCCTGGGGAGCTGCTTAGGATACGCCGGCAGGTTCGCGTACAACCGGCAGCAAATATACGTTTTGATGCTGGAATAAAAACAGTAACAGCACCAATGCCTATAATCATAATTCAAAGTAATGATCTTAAGCTTAAAGCTTTAACTGATTTTGATGCTAGATCACAAAGAAAAATACGCTCTGATAAAGTGGCATCAGAAGTTATCGGCTCCTTTGGTGGGCTAACTATTGAGGTTTTTTCAGCTCGGTAGTGCGCAGCTTTAATAAGTATAAATGACTGTCCAGCCGCGATTAATACTTTTATCACAGATATTAATGGCGGCATTTAGGTCCCGTTCTATATCCGTAGTGCCACAAGATAGGCAATACAACTTGCGAACTGACAATGATATTTAACAAAAATTAATCGTGCTTTCACTAGGTTAGCGCGCCTTTACTTTCCTAGATAGCTGGCGCTATTTATGCCTGAGGTTTTTCTCAGCGTCCTTTAAAAACCGTAGAGGCTGTCTTTCTGCCATTAGATTCTATGGCTAAGTGAGAAGACCAAGGTTAACACTCGAGTTCACTCTATCACTTTAAAAAATGCTAAGTACATGAAGTTGCTAAAGGTATTATAATCTATGTAGTACATGATAACGCATACGTTACCCCTAAAGCATAGAGTTACAAAGCGTGACCGATATGAGCATTAAATTGGTTAGTATCATTAAGCCTAAGCTGAATTCAATAAAGAGTCTAAATTAAAGCCTGTAATATAAATTTGATTTATTCAGGTTGAATAATTTCAAAATAAAACCTTAAGTAAATGAAATTAAGGGATTTAAATCAAAACTCTTTTTGAGGAAGTTTTGCAGACATTTACTCATAAACCTCTAGTTACCAAATAAATATAGACTCAGAGTTAACTGAATCACCACATTAGCCATATGGCTAACACAATGGTTTTTTAGCTTGCTGTTAGCTATATAGATAACAGCTGGCATTTTAGGTTACAATGTCAGATGCATAATAAATCCTATTGGTAATTGTATGGCTAACAGAGTCGAAATTGGGAAGAAAGTCAGCGTAAGTAGAAAGGCTTTAGGCTATACACAGCAAAGGCTTTCAGTAATATCCGGCATTAATAAAACAACAATTTCAGAAATTGAAAATGGCCGATTTAATGGTTCTTTCGATATTTTTGATCGCTTGCTCGATGCTGTTGATTTACAGTTTGATGTTTCTCAAAAAAAGTATTCGCTACCTGATTGGGATGAAATTGAAAATATATTCTCAGAGGATGAATAATGAGTACAAATCCAAACTTACCCAGTAAAGTTAAAAATACTACCGTGTGCACTAACAATACAGAGCTTGGTATATTAACTCATGGCTCAACTCATCATTACCAGCCGACACAAGAAAAGCAGCACATATCGTTAACAATGACAAAAAAAGGTATAGACGGTTACTCTTCAGGTTCTCTGCATCCTATCTTTTCACAGAACTTACCAGAGGGCTTTAGCTTTAATGGACATTTTAATTTCAAACAGGGAGTCGGAATAGGGTTTGTATGAAGCACAGTAAACTAACGCCTTCATCGTTTCGCGAAGGGTTTGCTCTCTTTCTATTCGCATACGGTTAGTTCGCGCCGCTAGTGCGATGGTACTGAAACCAAGATTGACCATGCCACCAGCGTATCGCGCTTTGTTTAAGAACGTATTAAGTTTGAAATCATGCATTTCAATACGAGCAATAAGCAGCTTAGCAATTGGATTTTTAGCTTTAAAATCGAAATGCGGAGTCAAATGCCTATGCACAGAGCGACCTGTTATTACAGTGTCGCTCATGGTCTGATGCTACGATCAGATAGAGTAATTTTCATAAAAAAACACTTATAACTTAAATTTTAGCCAAAAAAGCCCTTGACCTTATTTTTATGTAGTATAAGCTTGTCCTTAGATTAAGTGGGACTTACCAGTTGGCGCTGGTTGCTTACAACATTACATAAAGATAAAACCTTCCTAGAACCGACTTTAATGTCGGTTTTTGTTTTTCTATTGCTTAGCAATGTTATTTTATTGTTATTTCTTCGTTATGCTTTGCCTTCTTTAAATGTTAATTTTCCAATTACTGCGCACTTTTTTAAGTTAATTTGTACCTTTTTCCAATCAGTAGCCTAAATGTTTGGAATGCGTACTATATCTCTTAAGGGTTAGGCCGAGTATCCAACACTACTCTCCGTTGGGTATTTGGCCTTTTTAAAACCTACCTTTGCAGTGCTTCCAACTCCTTTATCATTTTTTCCGTTTCCACCGTGGCTTGCTTAATTATTTCTTCTTGAAACGCTACTATATCTATACCCTTATCTATTGCCATCGCGTTTATATCGCTTACGCGTAGATCTTTGAATTGCTTGTTTGTAGGGGCTGTTATTGTTTGCTTGCTATCAATAATTAATACCCCTCATCCTCCATCATTTTTATCAATAGCGCGAAGGCCTCCATTGACTCGCCTTGTGAATTTCCGTCACGCATAAACTTATCAATTAATCGCTTGCCATCTAAGGCGATCACTTGAGATGATTTTTTGCTTACTTGTTTCTGCAGCTGCGCTATTTGTTTTGTCTGTTGGTAAGTTTTAACGCTTACCAACAGTAAAGTAGCAACGCTGGTGGCTAAAATGAGTTTTGTTATGTAACCGGCCATTATTTTAGGTCCTTAATATCGTCTTGGTTTAATTGTAAGGTCATCCCCTTTTGAACTAAGAAATCCACTTCGATACCTGCTGGGATCTCGATAACTGGCCACATAGCCTCAGCAATTGCTAAGTAATATGACGCTACACGCTCCATTGCGCTACTTGCCCCTTCCATTATGCCTGCGCCAGCGTACTGGTTTAGGTTTTGGCTTTGCCATACTGTAGATGCAGAAAGCTCAGTATTAATCGAAGGTACTTGCTGCGGGGCAGCTGCACTTGCAAAACCAGATAAAAAGCCTGCTTTGATAGAGTTACCTATCGCTTTGCCACTACGCTCGATTACAGTGCCACGTATACCGGTTAAACCATCTGAACTAGACACAGCATATGCAGTTAATGATTTTTCAATGGCTTGGCCATCATTCGTAATACATGAAATTGCTTCTGCACGGATTTCAACACGTTCGCTTGCTAAGTTACCAATACCGGCTCCTGTTTATTTTAACGTCATGTTTATAGTTCACTTTCATTGCTTGGATAATCTTGCTTATTCGTACCCCCTTGATAAATGATGGGTTAGAATCGCTATCTAGCGCCACGTTTTTTAATATAATATCTATATATTCTTGCCCACCTGTAACTTTGATTTTATTAGCTAACAGGATTTCACCGAGACTCCCTTTGATACTTGTAGTCGTATATTCAAACTCTGTTGAATCACTTGAAGGCAAACTAGAACCCGCTTTACCGGCCGTAACTTTTTTCTTAACTGTTTTACTCTTTGCTTTTGTAGATTTGGTGCTAACGGCTTTACTATTTGCTGTGTCGCCCTTCACAGCACCAGTTAACGACGACTGACCTAAAGGTGTTAATTCAAAGCAAACTAAAGACTCTAATTTTCGACGCCTAACAAGTGTTGCAAGGGAAGAGCTACCTAACTTTTGGCGTATAAAACCTTTACTTAATAGATCTTCCCCAGCTTCGATTTGATTGGTGTTATGGATTTCAACGTATTTTTTTACGTCTACGTACCATTTATTATCTATATGCAAAACATAGTTGCTTGATATAGGTTTTTCTTTTTTCACAGCTGGTGGTGTTGCCTTTTCAGTTTTCGCTGGTTCAGCTTGTTTCGCTGGTTCAGCTTGCTCAGCTTGTTTCGCTGGTTCAGCTTGCTCAATAGAAGTGTCGGTGCTGTTCTCAAATACAATTGGTGTTACATTCGCTTTTTCTGGTTTTTTAGGCTTTGGCAATTTTTTCTTTTTAGCCGTGCCTTTGTTTTGCTTACCGCTATCCATTTCATCTTTAGGTGTGATGTGCTTTTCTTTCATATTTTCTACATCAGCTTCACCAGCCACAGCCTGTTTAGTTGTGTTAATGTAAACTTTGTCATGTAACTCGGTGGTTTCTTCAATTTCAGTCTCTTTTTCTTCGTTAAGTGCTGTCGTGTCAAAGCTGAGTTCCGTAAAGCTTCCATCTTCTTTTGTAATGAAGTATTTTTTTGAGGTACTTAGGTAAAGTAAGCCTTCCAAATTTGGGTGTACTGGATCAGAATCATATATCCACTCGCGATACACCACCTTGATTAATTCAATCCAACTAATGCTGATTTTTTCGTCAATGATGTTGATAACATCTTGTTCAGTGAACTTACCTATAGCAAATAGTGCAAAGCGATTTTCTTTATCGAATGGCTCTACTATGCGGAAATCTTCCATCATTCCTAATAGTGATTTTGTATCAGTTGGTAGAGCATCGAACTGGTTAGCGCGTGCAGCTTTGAGAATTCCATCAAACGCAGATTGCCAACGTATGAAAACACAATCTCCAATTACAAAAGCATGGCTTTTTTCTCCGTTAAAATTCCATTTGCTTTTAAGGCTTCGCATCGTATCGACAATGGACATCATTCTGGATTTTTTTAGAGTACCAAAAGCCGACGTTGCCATCGTTTTTACATCTTTTGCAGTGGAAACCGAATCACCAAATCTAATCGCAGTAGCTAGGTATCCATTTATGTGTGCATATCCATTTAGGGCAGACGTTAGATTGCTGTACAAGTCATCAGGTGAGTCCATAATAAACTCTAAGCCCTCTCCCTTTAATATGTGTGGTAGCAGGGTAGCGCCAGAAGAAACGTGCTCCTTGTGCACGCGGGAGGCCCTAAAATGAACAAAATACCGCTCTACTTTATTACGGGTAGCCCATTCTATTAAAGTTTCAATTTGCGGTATCCAAGGTTTAATTGGTTTATCCCAACTCGCGATAGGCACACTTTGATTATTTTTGTCGTCATAAATTGTATACGCACTGACCTGCATATCTGTCAGAATTTTACCGGTATCATGTAAAAGTGCACCAACCCACGCGGCATACATGTAACGCACGCGGCGTTGTGCATCTAAATCTACTTTGCCAACTGTCGGAGGCAATTGGTTGTCAGCTTTACGTAAAGCGATTAAAGCGGCATCTAGCGAGTGGCGAAATAATCCGCCTGGCTGCGAATGATGATGGTATTCAGATGCAGGTAACATGTGAACATATTCTGCTAGCTTGCGAATCACATTCAAATATCGCGCTTCAAAAAGATTAACTCCATCCTCAGTAGTTCTATGTAAACCAATGTCTACATGTTGCTCAAGCGCGATAATTTGGTCCTTATAACGTTTTAAAATGGCATCCACACAAAACACGCTCAGACCATTTACTTTAGGTGGGTAAAATTGAGCCTCAGCATCGTGTACCCGCCTGTTGTAAATGTCTAAATATATTTCTCCAGTTACATTTGTTTGCAACTGGAGTGGTTCAGGTTCATCTTTAAGCACTTCTACATCACCAGAATTCGGTTTTGTAGAAGTGGATAAACCAAATAACATCTTCATCGAGGATACGAATGACATTAGGCTACCTTGCTCGTACTATCTTCTTTGGTTTTGATAATTAATTTCATTTGCTCTTCAGTCAGAATCATCTTGGCTGTTTCGTAAGGAAGCGCACACAATGAAAGCATGTTGAAGTGTGGATCACGTAAAAACTCTAAATAGTAACGTGGCTGAAATTGTCCACCTTCGCGTTTGCCCGGCGAGGTCACTTTCATTATTCTGTCTGTAACACCAGTCACAATCGCAGCTGCTTGCTTGCACGCATGCTCATACTCAAGGTCGTCTAAGAACCCAAACATGAATAATTTCTCAATTGCGTTTACCTCCTTATCAATGGCAACAATTAACTGAGTAATAGTTAGGCCTACCGGATGTGATACTTCAAACTCCATAAAGTAGCTATCCGGTGTGTTAATTAAGAACTCGCCTGTGACTGGGAAGTTTTTCTCTTTCTCTACTCTTTGTTCATGAAGTGTATCTAATTGAACTTGAGCAACGGCCAAGTTAACGTCTGAATGCCATTGGGATATTCTCGTGTACGCAGCGTTTGAGGTTTTTGCCATGCGTAAAATTGCAGCCAATCGCTCAAATGCATTTAAAATTTTATGTTCGTTGAGCTTCAAATATGAATGAGTATGGTCAGTTTCATAATTGATTTTCGTCGAGATGGTTTTCATTTTACCTGCATGTTTCGTAACCGACTTATGTTGTGCTGGTTCATTCTGCAATGGTTTAGTTGATCTTGAATCACTTGTTTTCTTCGCCATGTTCTAGCTCCTTTGCTTCTAGTGCTTTTGAGTTATTTAGTAATTTTATGCTTTGATGAATAATATTAATTAGCGTGATTATGGGTTCAGCTTCACTTAGGAATTTATCTATAAATTCAACCTCCCAACTTTCTGCGTTTTTTACTAATTGGAATCGACTTGTAGTGCCATCCTTATTGCGCTTTAGTTCATTTGCATAGCGGAGTGTCTGCTTATTGCTTTTGGCAACATTGAGCCTAGCCCAGCTATTGTCGTAAACTCTCCATCTGAGCGTTATTCGGTTATGGTTTTTTGTTTTGTATATGCGAATGCTCGGTGCAACCTTGCCAACTTTAGCGTTTAAGTCAGAGTTAGCGCTTTGGGCTATGATTTTTCTATTCCTGTCACGCCAAGCAATCCAATAACCATCTACTAACGAATCAAGCTGTAAAGCTAGGTCGTCCTTCTTGTCGGTTAAATACTTCTGAACTTCTAATGCTTCTGCTTTCATTTTTAAACCTTTTCTTTTTCCATAGAGCTATTTTTACCTAAATATCCAAAAGAGAAAAAAAATAGAGAGGGTGTAAATGCATGCTGTAAATTTCGGGCACCTACCGGTGGGGGTTTGTTTTTGTGTAACTGCCCTAAAATCTAATTGAGGGCAGTTTTGCGAAAGTGCCCCTAAAAGGGCGGTTTGGTCGAAACTGCCCTCAATTAATTAGGGTATTATTTTATTTTTTACTTTTATGTATTCCTTAGTCATCATTGGTAATGTAGTAGATTCTCATAAACTGCCCTCAGTGGGCAGTTTGTATGTCGCGCTAATTAATTGAGGGCAGTTTTAATGATTTATTTTTTTTAATTTAAAGAAAGTGCCCGAAGAATGGGCGGAAAAAAAATCTCACCCTATTAATTGAGGGCAGTTTTTTATTTTTATTCATTTCCTGTTTTACTAATTTTAAATTCTAATAGGCATGAAAATTGGCTTATCTTTTCCAAATTAAGCAAATGTGCCCTCATGCGGGCAGTTTAAGAGATAGTTCACTATTAATTGTGGGCAGTTTTCATAACTCTTATATTTTTATTTAAGCGATAATGCCCGAAGAATGGGCGGAAAAAAATTCTCACCCTATTAATTGAGGGCAGTTAAGGATAATGCCCCTTTATATTAATTTGATAGGTTGAAGTGTATTAGGCTTAGCTGCACTAAGTGTAAAGATTCGTATTGGAGTGCATCTTAATCAATTTACTGTGCATATTAATCAAGAAGAAGTGATGAACACGTTGTTAAAGCGTAGGAGTGTTTAATAAGAGTTAAAGACTAAATGAGTATCGCAGTTCATCAATTAAAGCAGCACTAAGCTGCTCAGTTTGATTAATAAGGGTCATGTGGCCAGAATTAAGCTTATTTTATGCCATACCACCCACTTGCTCACCATCCGAAATTGAGCAATGCCATATTGTGCCCCTTTTGTGCCGCTTTTAGGCCACACCTGCAACATGCTCACTATCCGCAATTGAGCAGTGCCATATTGTGCCGCTTTTGTGCCGCTTTTAAGCCGCACCTGCAACATGCTCACTATCCGCAATTGAGCAGTACCATATTGTGCCGCTTTTGTGCCGCTTTTAAGCCGCAGCTGCAACATGCGCACTATCCGAAATTATGCAGTGCCATATTGTGCCGTTTTCGTGCCGCTTTTAGGCCGCACCTGCAACATGCGCACTATCCGAAATTATGCAGTGCCATATTGTGCCGTTTTCGTGCCGCTTTTAGGCCACACCTGCAACATGCTCACTATCCGCAATTGAGCAGTGCCATTTTGTGCCGCTTTCGTGCCGCTTTAATGTTGTAGAGTGTGTTTTTGGTTTACCTCCCTTAACTAATAACTATTAAAGAACCTTAGAGGTACCATTTTGGGGTGCTCTAATATTTAAAGCTTTTAATTACCGGGTGTATGCTCTGGCTGAACAAATTATTGCATTGTAACGGGATTAGCTCTTTGGATGTGAAGATGCGTTTTTTGCATTACTTTGCCTCTTAGCGACCTTATTGGGCATATCAATAAGGTGGAAATTAATAACGCTTTGTTTAAGGCTGAAAAGTTCGGATGAGTATCGTGCCGCTTTCATGCTGTAGTGTGAATTTGCCGTAACTTATAAAATTACAGCTACCCAAAAACTACATTGTAAATTTTTTAATCTAATTCTATAACTGAGCCACTGTAGCGGCTTAACCATTTCCCCGTGCGCTTACATTCTACAAATTCATCTTTGGCTTGATGCATTTCTTCAAACGCTTTAGCAAGGCGAGTATCTTTAATTTTAAATAGTTGGCAATAATCTGCTGACGCATATTCGACAGTAACAAACAAAAAGCGACGAATATGAATACCCACCAAACTTGCTACATAAGTATAAAAAGCTTGCTGTAGGTCGTATTTCAACGAGCGCATTTGTCTTGAAAAATCATCTGGATTAGCAGAGCGAGTAGTTTTTACATCAGCGGCTTCATCATCAAACCTAAGCCAATCGAATTTAACCTTCAAAAGTAAACCTGAACGTGGGCAGCGTGAAATAATGGCAACTTCTGGTAAGCCATAATTAATGTACGCATCAGCTTGTGGTTCATTTTTTAAAGATTTAACTATACGTATAGCGCTATCCCACACTTGGCCATCAACACCCAGCTTACCGCCATACAATGTTTTTTCTTCGCCCTCTATTATTGCGGTGCTTTGTGCGCCCTCTTTTTCGCGATTAAGTCGTAATAAATGTTCAAAAACTTTCGCATTTGGATCGTGTTTAACCAATCGCTCAGCTTTAACAGCCTTAGTTCCTGTTGTTTTTAGATTATGCTTTTCCAGCTCAGCTTTAATTTGCGCCTCAGTATGCAATGCATCGGGCTCATCAATAGGTAGTAATTCTCTAAAGTATTTATTGTAAAAGTCTTCTGGCTCAAGAATTAGCTCATGGCCAAGTGTACCTGCATCTAATGTGCGTTGAGTTTGAAGCGTGCGCTTAACTTCAATACCTGATAAATATCTACGGTAGTAATGAGGCGGTGATTCCTTGAATTCTTTAAGTTGAGATGAGCTTAAAGCAGGGAGGCTATGGTACAAATCATTAGGCATATTAATGTAAATGCCTTCAATTAACTCGCCTTGAGAATCAACATAGTTAGGCTCGCCATTAGCATCGAAAGCTTCTATGGCTTTTTCTACCCAATTACTTAACTTAGGTGCAAGTTCTTCATTAGAGATAGCTTCTTGAATCTCATCAAGACCATAATTTAATTGTTTTGCTGCTGACATTGGTTTAACCCTTTAACTATTTATGCCGACCATAATGCCATAGATAGAAAATCAGGCTACTAACCTAGAGCGGCATAATAAACATGTAGTTAAGACTAATAACCATTGTGCTTAATCAGTATGATTTTATTTTTGATATGAAATATTGGTTACACAATTATGGTGTGACACCAGAATTGTGTATCTTTGCTGTTGCACACAACCCCCAAGGTACTCATGTATATGGGTGGCCTCAAGCTACCACTATGGAAAATAGGTCAAGTTACTGCCCGTATTTTGGCCATGCAGCCACGCTCTATGGGAAATAGGTCAAGTTTACTGCTCGTATTTAAGCGATACAGCTCGGCTCTATGGGAAATAGGTCAAGTTTACTGCCCGTATTTGGGCGATACAGCTCGGCACTATGGGAAATAGGTCAAGTTACTGCCCGTATTTGGGCGATACAGCTCGGCACTATGGGAAATAGGTCAAGTTACTGCCCGTATTTTGGCCATGCAGCCACGCTCTATGGGAAATAGGTCAAGTTACTGCCCGTATTTTGGCCATGCAGCCACGCTCTATGGGAAATAGGTCAAGTTTAACTGTAAGCGCGCATTTAAGCAGTGCGCTTAGCTATAATCGAAGTCTAGCTGCACATTCCACGGCATTAGGTCGGTAAAATCATCATCACCCTCATCTCGATTCGGCAACGTTTTAAATAAATGCACAAAGTAGTAATAAGGATTGATGTCATTGGCACGACACGTCATCACAATACTATAGAGTGTGGCGCTTGCTTGGGCACCATTAATTGACTTTGAGAATAGCCAGTTTTTCCTACCAGTGGTAAACGGCCGAATATCTCGCTCAGTAATATTATTATCAATCCCTAGTTCGCCATCTTCACTATACGCATTAATTTCGGCCATTGATTAAGCGTGTATTTTATCGCTTTGCCAATATAACTCCCCGCCGTTACTTTACCTTCGGCTTCATCAAGCCACGCTTTAAAGTGCATTAATATGGGTAAGGCTTTTTCTTGTCGTAACTGATACCGCGCTTGAGGGGATAACTGTTTGTTTTTAGCCTGGGTTTCCAGTTTATATAATTGGCTGATAAAGCTGATGGCTTTATGCGCTCGACCTTTGTTTTTCGACTCTGCTTTTAAGGCATCGTTATATTTGCGTCTAGCGTGTGCCCAACAACCAACAGGGGTAATGCCTTCAATACCGTCATAAACACGGTAACCGTCGCACTGTAAATAGCCTTGATAACCGGCAAGAAATTCTTTTGCGCAAGCGCGACTTCGACCTGCTTGGTAATCGTAAATCACGACAGGCTCATGGCTAACCTCATTGCTGCGATAAACCCACATGTAGGAATTGCTGCTAGGATTGTCACCTTCATCTAAGACTTGTGTACGGGTTTCATCGGCACATAAACTGTGCTCATTAAGCAAGTGACGTTGCATGGCTGCTACTAAGGGGTTGATTAGCAGGCCCGCTTTAATACACCAATTAGCTAATGTTCCGCGCGATAGTTCAAGGCCGCCACGGCCCAGTATTTCAACGAAACGATAAAGCGGTAAGGCATCGCAGTATTTGCCTGTCACAACCGCTGCTAATGCCTCGGGACTGGCAATACTCCCCGGTATCGGTTGTTTAGGTTTAGGCGCGGTGATGATTTTACTGGTCAATTGTTCATGCTCGCAATGTCTGCAAGCATATTTAAATTGTTTGTGCTTAATGACGCTGACTTTCGCCGGAATAATTTTAACTTGTTCGCTGTCTTCACTACCACATTGATGTAGTTGCTCACCGCAACACTGACACGTTAACTCGGTTAAGGTGTGCTCAACCTCTTCTCGTTCAAAGTGCTCAGCCAGCGTTTGTTTGCCTTTCTTATGGTGTTTAGGCGGCTCAGTCGTTTTATGATGCTCCGCTTCATTGAAGGTGCCCCGTGGGGCTTTTTCACTTTTTTTTACCGTATTTTTGGGATTTACTTAACTTAAGCTCAGCAAGCAAGTGGTCAATCCGCGATTGCATTTCAACCTTATCTTCTTGTAAAGCATCAAGCTTAGCCTGCATAAGTGCAAGCTGATTTTGTAGTTCGGTGATGAGAATAGTGTCTGGCATTTTAATAGCATGACACATGGGAAAGATCGTTCAAGTAAAAAAACGATCTGATTAATTTACATCACCGATAACCCCGATAAAGTCGGGTGCCGTGTTTGATTACTGACCGGTAACCCTGATAGCAACCACTGAAATCGTCCTTGTTCTAAACGACGATAATAGAGCCAAAAACCGGTGGTATCCCAAAATAAAGTCTTTAATTTATCGCGTTGTTTATTACAAAAAACGAACCACGCTTGGCTTAAAGGATCGAGAGATAGGGTATCGCTGACAATAATACTTAGGCCATTGATTGATTTGCGCATGTCGGTGAACCCCGTGACCAAGTAAACTTGGTGTGTGCAAGGTGTCACAGTACGCTCAATAATTTGGCTAGCGTTTGGTTAGCTAATGTCGACTCGAAGTCTATTTGATAGTCGTTTGGTGTGGTGAGTTTAATGATTGAAGGTTGCGTAAAGGCTTGTTCATGAATAACAAACGGGATCACCTGTTGCTTTTTAACCCTTACCGTTTACGCCAAACATAGAAAGTCGATGCGTTAATGTTGTTATCACGACAAAATTGAATGGTGGCTAAACCACTCGATTTTTGCTGCTCAAAAATGCCTTGCCAGTGTTTTATTTTTTGCTGCTTATTCATAATTACCTCAGGTTAATATGCTGAGTAAATTATGCATAGGTGCCATTAACATTGGTATGTGGGGCTAATTACGCGCTTACTTTTAAGGGCGATATTGCGCAAAAGGTAACTAGTCTTTTTTGTGACTTAAAGCCGTGATGTTTTAATAGCTCTTTCACTTGGTGGTGTGCTTTGGTTTTCGATGTACTGCTTAACCACATCCAAACTCGTACCACCACATGACACAATAGCTAGGCGACCAAAAGTGATTACCCCAAAGCATTGTCTTTATCCGCCCCCAATACTCGCGCTTTAGCATGTATGACGATTTTCCTTTGAGCTTATCAAGCAGGGAGAGCCGTATTAAAAGTAAATCCAGCCTACACCTGTCAGGAGTGCGCCAAGTGCGATCACACTCACTCCGACAACCGAGGATCACAAGAACTATTTTTGTGCGGTAACTGTGGAAACACTGACAATGCAGATAACAACGCATCACAGGTCATTAAGAAACGGGCAATTAACCTAATATTATAAACTGGAATGGTGTTGTCTGACGGTGGAGTTCTACGAACCAAGTCAGATAGTGGACGTGGAGGCAATCGTAAGACTAGCCGAGCCAAAATCTCGACTAGCGGTGTCCAACGAAGCGTCAAAAAAGAAGAGTTAGCGACTTAGGCTGTTATCTTGGAAGCTCGCTGCTTTAGTTGCGAGTAGTTCACATGAACCTTAGCATGTTATTAAATAATAAAATATTTCTTAAAAGTACGCATAATGATATTAGAAATCAATCTTAATCAAATCCAGTCCAAGAAGGACGGGTATTGGCCATTAATTTAAGCCTAACTCATTGGCCTTTTAAGGTGATGAGTAACAGGTGAAATATTTAAACTTCCGGCAGTCTATCGCTAAAGTAAAACTCCAACAATAAGTTGATGCTTAAATTTGCATATATGCCAGATTCGATTTTAGGGTCTGGCACGTGCCAATTACGGACTTTAATAACGCGCCCTACCTTGGCTTGTTAAGTTGTTTTGCTTTCTTTTTATCCCTAATCCATAAAACTGAGCCATTTGTTTTTTTCATTTCAAACAAGTCTATAGCTTGAAATAAATCACTCAACTTCTTAAAGCCATAATTACGCTGGTCAAAGGAAGCGTGATTTGAAATATGCGTACCGATTGGCCCTAACATGGCCCAGCCATCGTCTTCTTCGACAGCCTCAATTGCTTGCCTAAGCAAATTAATTAACTTAGTGTCACTTTTTATGTTCTTTTTTTGTTTTTGTATGGGGGGCTCTTTTTCGCAATCTTCGTCAAGATAGAGGAATCGTGAGCAACTATTAACGAAAGCTAGCGGTGCTTTACGTTCACCGAAGCCAATCACAAATTTACCATCAGCCAAAGAACGAGTTACCAAGGGGGTAAAATCACAGTCGGACGACACTAGGCAAATAACATCAATGTCTTTAGTGTACAGAACATCCATAACATCAATTACTAATGCCATATCCGTGGCATTCTTACCCTTGGTAAGATCGAACTGTTGCATCGGCTGTATTGCAAATTCATGAAGCACATCTTCCCACGGCTTCAGGTTTTGATTTTTCCAATTTCCATATGCTTTACGAATGTTGACTACACCATAGCGCGCCAATTCGGATAGCACTTTATCTATCTTTTGAGCAGGTGCGTTATCTGCATCAATAAATACCGCAATTTTCTCTTTATCTCTCAAAGAAGCCTCCTTACAACTTAAATTTTGTTATGTAACTTTTTTTGAACTTTAGACCAAAATCATTTTTTAAATTCAGCTTGATACAATTTAATTCCAGCACCTATGATTAACTTTCAAACGATTTCTATATCCATTGTGATGCTCTTTCACCAAAATTAATTGACTAAACTTTCCCTGGTAGAGGGTAAACTTGGTCTCCTTTAGTCTTAAAGGTTCGCCACTCCTGTCCATACTCCCATTGCTAGGGTTTACTATACAAGACCCTTTGAAGAGATGTAAACACCACCTAGATATCGATGTTCCAAGGCAATAATCGTTTAATGTCTGGCTCAGACTGACCAATCTTATCGAGCCGATGCATGATGTAATTAAATGGCGTTAAGCTGTTGGATTTCGCAGTTTATGCCGAAAGAAAAACTATGCCGAACCACTTGGCTAGACCCTTATAATACAAAGATACTTACATATTATTGCTTCACCATAGTGTTATCTATAATAATTAATTTACGGGGAAGGGTTATGATTTATCGAAATTTTCCGAGAAAACCCATTGATCGACGCGAAGCGGCGTCGATGGGTAGTTCACTGGCATTCTACAAGGGTAAAAAAACAATAACGTGACCTCATACGGACCTTTGTATCTAGCGTCAATTATCTTAGCCGGTTGATACCAAATTTGATTCACTCTTATTGAGCGCTAAGGGCGCTCAATGCAACGGATCTACTTAGCATAGGTGTGGACACCACGGTAATAGCGATGTGGCTTGTACATGAGCTTACACAGACGATACAAAGATACTTACATGCTCATATGGCAATGAATAAAGCCGTATTAGCGAAAGTAGCACTATTTAATAAGCACAGTAAACTTAACTATAAACCGAGCGATAAATTGTTAAACTTTCTTTCTTCCTGTAACTCCAAGGTAAAACTATGCCGAATCGAAACAGGATCCTTGCAGTCAAATAACACTAATCCCAGCACACTTATAAAACTAGGGACCATGTGTTCGCATGGTTTTTATTTCGGTATAAACCTCATTCATACCGCATCAGGCATAATGAGGTTTCGATGATGCTGTACAGGTGGGCAGATATAGCCTAACAAGTGTGGTCTAAACGGGCAGTAATATGCCTCAGCAAGTGCAGTCTAAGCAGGACGGTGTAGTCTAAGTGGGCAGATACACACCTCTCGGATGTAGTCTAAACGGGGCTGTTCACTGTATTACTAACATTTTACCTTAGACATCTTTTGCATGAGAAGCGCCTGAATTTGGCCATTAATTAAACCTAACTCATTGGCCTTTTTAAGGTGATTAGTAACAGGTGAAATATTTAAACTTCTGGCAATCTCTCGATGGGATGAGTCAGGCTAGATGCTGTTGATTTATTCAGCCTGAATAGCTAGAAATAAAAAACACAAAGAGACTTAAAAACAATAACTTAAAACAAATTTCCCGTTGAGGAATCTAAAAGGTATTCACTCATAAAATAAATTAGCTATGACTGAATACCTTTATAATTAAAGCGAGTCTTGCAACACTTTAGCAATAGCCTGGTCTAAAGTATCTTGTACTTCTTTCGTTAGCTGTGAAAACTCATAAGCGAATTTTCTACCTTTAACGCGCTTACGTGCATAGGTATTCTTTTTGCTAAAATTTGCAAGTGGAGTAACGATAGCCTGCTCGGTTGGCTTAGGTTTGTATGTTTTAATAGCGTCTGTAACTATTTTTAATACAGCTTCTTTATAATCGTCTTGAACTAATTCACTATTGATATTAATTATATTGCTTTCTATATCCTTTATAAATTCATTTACGTTTTCACCTAACGTTTTTTGTACTGTATTTAATACTTTGTAGTCTGAGTGTGACAATAAAGAAATATCCGGAAACAGCTCAATAATAGCACTATCGATAGAGGCAGCAGTTAGCGCCTTACTTACCTTGGCTTGGCTTAAGCCCATTTCTTCAGCTAATTCAGATTGCGTGAGTTTTTTATTATATTTTTTTTCATAAAGCTGACTTTCTAACTGACAACGCATACCTATTTCACGTAAGTTGTGCTCTTTACTAACTTGCAGCTGCTTAGCTAATGCTTTAGCGTCACCAGAGCTAATATCGTCATCTGTGACTAATATTTTAAATGAGTTAATTTTACCTGCTTCAAGCAAAAACCTAGCTCTACGCCTGGAGCCATCTAGCAGATCAATTACGCCATTAACTCTTCGGCCTATAGCTGGATAATATTGTTGTATACATAATGAGTCTAGATCTTGAAGGGATTCTTTGGTTAGACCAGATTGATCTCGACCATTCACTTCAAATGTGACCGAAGTAAGCTCTTTAACTTGCTGATAACTTAATGTAATAGGAACAAATTGCGCTATTTTTCCTGATTTTAACTTCCAGGATACACTCTCTCCAACATTACTTATCCCTAGATGGGTTTGTAATACATCCATTAGTGATAATTTAGAACCAGTGATCTCTGCTTTTAATTGCTTTGCAAGCGACTCTATATTACTTTTCTGTCCTGACTCGATTGCATCTTGCGCTCCGACTGCATTGCCAAGTGGTGATCTTATTCCACGTTTTCTAGCCATGATTTTACTCCTGCTCCTGCTCTTGCTCTTGCTTACGCCATACATTCACAATATCGCGCTGTAGTTGACTTGTTACTTCATAAGCATTTTGCTGTGCCACTTGGTATGACATTTTACTTTTTGGGTACTCACTTTTAGACATATCAAACACCGTTGATAATAAAGATGATGCCTGCCTTACAGCTTCACTATTTTTAAATTCTTTAGAGTATAAATAAGGTGAAAAGCTATCATTAAGGCTATTGAGTAACTCCGTTGTTGTTGAACTGTCTTTATGATTTGTAATAAGTATTTTCATGAAGTCATACCCCTGATGCTTAGCATTATTCAATAATCCCCAGACTTGCGGTATATATGAAAAATAAGAACACGTTGCATCTATGTCATTTTCTGTAATTGATAGTGGGAAAAGTACACTGGTTGCGGCGTAGTAAGCGTTATACGTTGCATAGCCTAATGATGGAGGGGTATCTATTATGATAATATCGAATTCATCTTCAACTTCATTTAAAATCTTACTCAAAATAGAGTAGGGCGAACTTAGAGACTTACTAAATACGCCTTCATGAAACCACCCCTCAATACCACGATCTGATTGTGAGGCAGGTAAAATACGGAGGTTTGGAATTGTAGTAGGTAAAAAGGCACTTGAAATAGCTTCTTTTTTAGTTTCATTTTCGTCTAATTCATAGTTTCCCATGATCAGATCGCCTACAGATAAACAACCTTCTTGTGCTGATTCAGGGGCGTAATACATTGATAGTGTAGCTTGTCCATCCATATCAATAAGGCCTACGCGATACTCTTGATGAAACTCAGTAGCTAGTCCTGAACCTATTGTTGCACTTGACACTGTTTTACCAACACCACCTTTTTGATTCTGAATCACTATAATCTGTGCTTTCTGCTTATCACTACGTTTGAACTTAGGTTCTTTACGTAATTCAACAGAGAGCGAATCTCTTACTTTATAAATTTCTTCGATGTCAATTGACCACTGTGCATCTTCGTGTCTACGTGGGTCAATACCCAGTGAAGCGCAATACCTATCTAAAGTTTTTACATCAATATCTAAATATATAGATGCTTCAGCTCGCGTAAAACTTCTAAGCTCCTTACGATGATTTACTAAAAGCCTCTGATTGCGTCTTTTTATATAGCGATCAGCGCCTTCCTTTAAATCTTGAAAAATGTGAGTAGTCTTTTCAATGGTCATAGATGAATCCCTTTTTATTTAAAACAAGTGTATCCCTTGCTTTTTGAGTTGTCCATGTATTTTAGAGGTATTTGATTTTTGTTTTAGTTTTATAATTTGAGTTATTCACATTGAATAATTACCAAAAAAGAAGCCGTAGGTGTTGGCAAATGTGGCTTG